>CAZNQI010000220.1:0-2515 GCA_964575375.1 uncultured Faecalibacterium sp. | reverse complement strand
GGAGCTACAACGATACTGTCGCCCGTGTGAACACCAACCGGGTCAAAGTTTTCCATTGAACAAACTGCGATTGAATTACCTGCGCTATCACGCATTGTTTCAAACTCAACCTCTTTCCAGCCTTTAATGTATTTTTCAACAAGAATCTGTGTAATCGGTGAAGCGTCAAGACCTGTTTTTGCAAAAAGACGAAGCTCCTCTTCGTTATATGCAACACCGCCACCTGCACCACCGAGAGTGAAAGCAGGACGAACGATTACAGGGTAGCCGATTCTTTCAGCGATTGCGAGTGATGTTTCTACATCGTTTGAAATATCAGACGGTATACAAGGCTGATTTATGGACTGCATTGTATCTCTGAAAAGCTGTCTGTCCTCTGCTTTATCGATAGCTTCAACGTCAGTACCGATAAGTCTTACACCGTTTTCTTGAAGGAAGCCTTCCTTCCAAAGCTGCATAGCAAGAGTAAGACCAACCTGACCACCGAGACCTGCAAGAAGTGAGTCCGGCTTTTCAAGCTTAATAATTCTCTTAACCGTTTCTGTTGTAAGTGGCTCAAGGTAAATTTCATCAGCAAGAGCCTTATCTGTCATAATTGTAGCAGGGTTGGAGTTAACAAGAACAACATTCACTCCTGCGTCCTTAAGCACACGGCAAGCCTGTGCACCTGCATAGTCAAATTCGGCTGCCTGTCCGATAACAATAGGACCCGAACCGATAACAAGTACCTTTTTAATGTCTTTATTCAGCGGCATTGATTAACTCCTCCATTACTTTAATAATATAGTCTGCAGAAACCTCAAACTGTACAGATGCAGCTTTTTCATCCTTGTAAGAAATACCTTCAACCGTATGGTCGTTGCAGTTAAGATGACTGATTGCACCTTCCTTTACGCTGTTTTTAACAACAACATAATTGTGGTTTTGATTTGTAATAAGCGTTCTCTCTGTGCCTACAATCTTGCTTGGCTGATTTGCGCCGTGATGACCGTAGGTAAGCTTTTCGGTTTCAGCACCCTTTGCAAGAGCCATAATTTGATGACCAAGACCAATACCGAACATCGGAAGCTTTGAGAAAAGAGCCTTAACCGTTTCGATTGAAGCTTGCAAATCTTTCGGGTTGCCGGGACCCTCTGTAAGAATTACCGCGTCAGCAGAAAGAGAAAGTATATCCTCAGCAGTTGAATCGTACGGCATAACTGTTACTCTGTAGCCCTTTTCCATAAGCTGTGTTTCAATGTTTTTGCTTGAACCGAAATCAACGATTGCGATATGCTTCTCGCACTCTCCCTCGGGAACATACTCTGTTTTGTTCTTTGCTGCTGTATTTTTTACAGCGTCAACAATTTTATAATTCTTCACATCCTCAAGTGAAGCAGGAATTTCATCGCAAATAACGGCATTTACAGTACCCGAGCTTCTTATTATATTTGTAAGCTCACGAGTATCAACACCGTAAATACCCGGAACATCGTGTTCCTTAAGGAAAGTGTCGATATCTCCCTCGCATCTAAAGTTGGACGGTGCTTCACACCACTCTCTGACAACAAAGCCGTTAAGCTTAGGCTCACCGATAAAGTCAGCTTCAATTATACCGTAATTACCTATCATCGGGAATGTCATTATAACAATTTGACCGTAGTATACAGGGTCTGTAAGTGTTTCAATATAGCCTACCATATTTGTGTTAAAAATGAGCTCACCGATACTGCTTTTATCACTACCGAAAGCATATCCTTCAAATACAGTTCCATCTTGAAGTACCAAATAACGCTTTTTCATCAACTACACCTCTTTGCACTCAAAGTGCAAATCCCTTTCTATGTCTTATATTTTATTATTTACTATATTTGCTTAAGCCATACACTTAACGAGAACGGCCTTTTGTGCGTGAAGTCTGTTTTCTGCTTCATCGAAGATTTCATCTGCGTGAGCTTCAAGAACTTCTGCAGTTATTTCTTCACCGCGGTGTGCAGGTAAACAATGAAGCACCATAACATCCTTTGCACTTACTGCAACAACACTTTCGTTAATTTGATATTCTTTGAAAATTTCTTTTCTTTGTGCAGCTTCTTCTTCCTGACCCATAGATGCCCAAACATCGGTGTAAAGCACATCGGCATCCTTTGCAGCAGCAAGTATATCATCCGTACAAACGAAATCGCCGTTTTCCTGTGCCCACTGCATTATATCTGCATCCGGCTGATAATCTTTCGGACAAGCGATTGCAACGCTCATACCTGTTTTAATACCACCAACGATAAGGCTGTTTGCCATATTGTTACCGTCGCCGATATAACAAAGCTTCTTACCCTTAAGAGAGCCTTTATGCTCACGGATTGTTTGCAGGTCAGCGAGCACTTGACAAGGATGGCAGAAGTCTGTAAGCCCGTTGATGATGGGGATTGAGCCGTACTTTGCTAAAGCTTCAACCTCTTCTTGGTCGAATGTTCTGATCATTATACCGTCAAGGTAACGGGAGAGAACTCTTGCTGTATCCTCTACAGGCTCGCCT
>CAZNQI010000219.1:0-2546 GCA_964575375.1 uncultured Faecalibacterium sp. | reverse complement strand
GAGGGGTAATACTCCCTCAGTCTTTTGGCTATGCAAAAGACAGCTCCCTCAAAGATGGAGCCATTAAAAGCCTTCCTCTTTGATGAAGGTGGCACGACAAAGTCGTGACGGAAGGAGTACAACTCACAACTCCTCACTAAATAAAGCAGAAAGGAAAAGGTGTTTACACTATAGTGCAAATGCCCTATACATAAAATTATGTCAAAAACATTAGTTCTTGCCGAAAAGCCATCAGTTGCAAGAGATATCGCAAGAGTTCTCGGCTGCAAAGGAAAAGGCGACGGCTGTATTATAGGAGAAAAGTATATTATCACTTGGGCGCTCGGTCATCTTGTAACGCTTGCCGACCCCGATGCCTACGACGACAGGTATAAAGCGTGGCGACTTGAAGATTTGCCTATGCTGCCCGAGAAAATGAAGCTCGTTATCATAAAGCAAACTGCAAAGCAATACAGAGCAGTTTCAGCCTTGATGAAAAGAGAGGACGTGTCCTCACTCGTTATCGCAACAGACGCAGGCCGTGAGGGTGAGCTTGTTGCAAGATGGATAATGATGAAAGCGCACTGCAAAAAGCCTGCATACCGTCTTTGGATATCGTCGCAGACCGACAAGGCGATAAAAGAGGGCTTTGCTAACTTAAAGCCTGCAAAGCAGTACGATAATCTCTACTACTCGGCACAAGCCAGAGCCGAGGCAGATTGGCTTGTAGGTCTCAACGTTACGAGAGCGCTCACCTGCAAATATAACGCACAGCTTTCAGCCGGTAGAGTACAGACACCGACTCTTGCTCTTATAGTTCAAAGAGAAGAGGAAATCGCTTCATTCGTGCCGAAAGATTATTACGGTGTTCAGGCTGTTTTCAAAGGCTTCAGCGCAACATTTAAGGACAGTAAGGGTAACACTCGTTTTTCGGACGAGAGCTTTGCTAAAGCCGTTTGCGACAGAGCAAAGGGCAAAAAAGCTACAGTAGCAAAGCTCGACAAAGCTGCAAAAAGACAAGCTCCCCCTGCCGCATACGATTTAACCGAGCTTCAAAGAGATGCCAACAAAAAGTACGGCTATTCGGCAAAGCAGACCCTCTCATTTATGCAGAGCCTTTATGAGTTTCACAAGGTACTGACCTACCCCAGAACCGATTCGAGATATATAACCGACGATATCGTTGCAACCATTCCCGAAAGGCTTCGCGCCGTTGCTGTAGGGCCGTATCAAAAGACGGCTATGGCTCTTTCGAGAGCGAAAATCAACACAAAGTACATTGTAAACAACGCCAAGGTTACCGACCACCACGCAATTATCCCGACAGAGCAAGCACCTAATTTTGCAAAGCTTTCCTTTGACGAGAGAAATATTTACGATTTGGTTGTTAAACGCTTTTTGGCAGTTCTCAGTGCTGATTTTGAGTACGACGAGACAAAGCTGCAGTTAGATATCGGCTCAGATTCCTACTTCGCAAAGGGTAAGACCGTAAAATCGCTCGGCTGGAAAGAAATCTACGACTCTTTAAGCGACGATGACGAAGAGGAAGATACCGACACAAAAGCGCAGCAGCTCCCCGTATTAAAGCAAGGTCAAATACTCGAGGTACTTAACACCAAGCTCGTTTCGGGTAAGACAAAGCCACCTGCAAGATACACCGAGGCTACGCTTCTTTCTGCGATGGAAAATCCGTCAAAGCAAATAAGCGACAAAGACCTCAAGGCTGTTATTTCAAAAACAAGTGGTCTTGGTACGCCTGCAACAAGGGCAGACATAATCGAAAAGCTGTTTGACAACTTCTCAATCGAGAGAGTGGGCAAGCAGATTTATCCCACAGCAAAGGGCAAACAGCTTATAAAAATCGTACCGCCCGACCTTAAATCTGCAGAGCTTACCGCAAAATGGGAGCAACAGCTTCAAAACATCAGCCGGGGTACACAGGATATGAAAGCTTTTATAAAGCAAATGCGTGAATATTCGACCTCACTCGTATCTATGGTTATAGCCGGTGATGCGCAGTACACCCACGACAACGCTACAAAGGACAAGTGTCCCGTTTGCGGCAAATATTTGCTCCAAGTGAACGGCAAAAAGGGTAAAATGCTCATTTGCCAGGACAGAGAATGTGGCTACCGTAAGGGTGTAAGTCAAGTTACAAACGCACGTTGCCCGAACTGCCACAAAAAGTTAGAGCTTCGTGGTGAGGGTGAAAAGAAAATCTTTGTTTGCAAGTGCGGCTACAGAGAACGTCTTTCTGACTTTAACGAAAGACGACAGACAGCAGGCGCAGGCAAGGCTGACGTTATGTCTTATATGAGAAAGCAACAAAAACAGCAGCAAAGCGAGGATAAAAACAATCCGTTTGCAGATTTGCTGAAACAGTTTCAGTGATAATTAAAAGCAATAAATAATGACACAAAGGGACAGGTTACAATTGTGCGAGAAAGCACAACGAACCTGTCCCAATTTGTGTTTGTTTTATTTAACCTTTATACTCTTAACACTGCTCCAAGCACCGTAGATTGTTTTACCGTCAACGGTTTTGTATGCACGAACCTTGAAGTAAT
>CAZNQI010000218.1:0-2554 GCA_964575375.1 uncultured Faecalibacterium sp. | reverse complement strand
ATTTCTGTTCAATACGACGCACCTACAGGAGCAAGCGTTGTTTGTGTTAATATTTGCATATTAATGCTGTTTTCTGCTGTTCAGAAAATTTCATCAATCAAAAGGTCAAAAGCGGTTAAAAACGCTTTAACGGTATTCGTTTGCACAATAGCTGCATCTGCTCTTGTTGTACTTCTAATGTTTTCTGCTGACACACCGAGTTATAAAAAAGAGAGGCTTTCTATTGTCGCAACTACATTTGCTCAATATGATTTTGCAAGACAAATAGTGGCTGAAGAGGCTGAAGTAACCATGCTTTTATCTCCCGGTGAAGAAAGCCACACTTATGAACCGACACCGAGTGATATTATGATGATTGAAAATTGTGATATTTTTATTTACGGTGGCGGTGAATCCGATAATTGGGTCGATAACATATTGGAATCAATTAATTCTGATATAAAAATAATAAAAATGATGGATGTTGTTGAGCTGTATGAAGAAGAGGAGGTAAACGCAGAGTATTCACACGATCACGAGCACGAGGAAACCGAATACGATGAACATGTTTGGACTTCACCTTTGAATGCTATTGATATAATAAGAGCTATATGCGATGTTCTTGTAGCGGTCGATGAGGAAAATTCGGGTTTATACTATGAAAACTCGGAAAAATATATTGCAGAAATAAAAAAGCTTGATAATGAAATTTTATCTCTTTGCGAAAGTGCAGAAAAAAATTGCATTATTGTTGCAGATCGTTTTCCGCTAAGATACTTTACCGAAAGATATAATCTTGATTACTTTGCGGCTTTTTCGGGCTGTTCTGCTCAAGTGGAAGCCAGCCCAACAACAGTTGCTTATTTGATCGACAAAGTCAAAAGTGAAGATGTTAAGGTTGTTTTTAAAGTTGATTTAAGCAAAGCTAACGTAGCATATTCAATTAGTGAAAGCACAGGAGCAAATATAGAAACTTTATATTCCTGTCATGTTATTTCACTTGATGATTTTGTAAACGGTGAGACATACATTTCTTTAATGCGAAGAAATCTTGAAGCGCTTAAAAAAGCTTTAAAATAAACGGTGCTGCCCACAAAGATTTCTTTGCTGCGAAGGCGTATGTTTTTACTCTAAGAAGGCGAAAAGCATCTTAAAAAGGGAATTAATTTTAATGTAACAAAACAATTCCATATAACAAATAAAGAAGATGTATTTCAGTAAAAAAATAAGCTGAAACACATCTGCTTTTGTTTTGCTTTTTGGTTTGCGTTTAGTGCAACAGTCCCATTATATCTTCAAAGAAATCTTCACTTGAAATGCCCGAGGGTCTGTTATATCTTCCTAAATTATACAAACAGTTAGCGTTACCTTTTGTTATAGTGTTAATTCTGCTTTCACAGGTAAACGATGCCGAAAAACCAAGCTCTTTAATAATTTCTGTTGTTGCTTCGCTGTATTCTCCGTAAGGATATGCAATTACAGTTGCCTTCTTGCCAATATTTTTTAAAAGTAAATTTTGCAGTCTTAAAAGATCGTTCGTAAGGATGTTTTGATATTCGTTAATATCTTCGTTTGTAATTTTTGCCATTCCTTTGCGCCCGCCTGTTACTATATCGTGTAAATTGTATGTGTGGTTACCGATTTCAACAAGAGAAGAATCATTCAAAACTTTAACTTGCGCCCAGGTGAGGTTAGAGTAATTAAGATTATGGTCGTCGATTAACGAATATTTATCAACTGTGTATCCTATAACAGACAAAACTGCCCTCATATCATACTCTTTCAGCAAAGGAAATACATATGAATAAAAGCTTTCAAAGCCGTCGTCGAATGTAATCATAATGCTTTTATTTGGTAAATCACTTTCAAAGTTTATATATCTTATCAAATCGTTTACGGTAATTGTTGTATATCCTTTTGACTTAATATATATAAGGTCATTTTCAAATTCCTCTTTAGTAACTGTATAAATTCCTGCTTTGTCTTCTCTTTCCGTAACGTGATGATACATAATAATAGGCAGTTTTGCCGAAGTGGTTGTCGATGCAGTTTCTATCGTTTTTTTTTCACTGATTGCAAATAAAAAACTTGTGATAACAAGTACTGATAATAATAGAAAAATATGCAATTTGTCAATTTTGATAACCATATCTCAACCTCATTTCCTTTAATACTAAAATTATATGTTTTCAATTAACGATATAGTTATATATTTTTCCTTTCTGAGGTTGATTTAAAATCGCAATTGTTGTATAATAAACAGAAAACTATTTAAGGAATGATTCTATGTCTAATATTTTAACATATACAAATATACCAACGATTGCACTTCGCGGAATTGTACTTTTTCCGGGTATGCATTTTCAATTTGATGTTGGAAGAAAGAAGACTATCAGAGCTATTCAAACAGCAACACAAGACAAAAAGCAAATATTCCTTTTAACTCAAAAGGATAGTAAAATTCAGGATCCCAACGAGGACGATTTGTATGAAATTGGTGTTGTTGCTGAAATTATTAAGGTTAAGCGAAACGAAAATTCAAATTCTTATAAAGTTACGATTGAAACATTGCACA
>CAZNQI010000217.1:0-2567 GCA_964575375.1 uncultured Faecalibacterium sp. | reverse complement strand
AGATTGCTTTTATACTGAAAAAGCTTCACGAATTCGGATACGAGGCGTTTTTGGTTGGTGGCTTTGTGAGAGATTTGCTTAGAGGTGTCGCTCCTCACGATGCCGATATAACAACAAATGCTTTGCCCCACGAAGTCAAAAGTGTATTTTCCGATTTAAAGGTTATTGAAACCGGAATTAAGCACGGCACCGTTACCGTTTTGTATAACCATATCCCTATAGAAATAACAACCTATCGTATAGAAAAAGGATACTCCGATACAAGGCATCCCGACGAGGTTAAATTTACAAGCGATATAACAAAGGATTTATCAAGAAGAGACTTTACGATAAACAGTATCGCCTACAACCCAACCTTAGGCTTTGTTGACCCCTTTTCAGGAAAAGATGACATAGAAAGAAAAATCATTCGTTGTGTAGGCGACAGCGAAACAAGATTTAAAGAAGATGCCTTAAGAATACTTCGTGCGCTTCGGTTTAGCAGTGTTTTAAACTTTGAGATTGCAAAAGAGACGGCAGATGCTATGTTTCTTTGCAAGGAGCTTTTACTTAATCTTTCAAAAGAAAGAGTCTACAGTGAGCTTGTAAAAATGCTTTGCGGCAAAAACATAAAAAATGTACTTATGAAATATTTTGATATTTTAACTGTAGTTCTTCCTGAAATAGACGGAATGAAAGGCTTTGAGCAGCATAACTTTCACCACAGGTTCGACATTCTTGAGCATACCGCAGTTGCAGTTGAAGCTATTGAGCCACTGCCTCATTTAAGGCTCAGCGCACTTTTTCACGACTGCGCAAAAGTAGACTGCTTCACACTCACAGACGGTGTGGGACATTTTTACAAGCACAGCTCTTTGGGTGCAAGAAAAGCCGATAACGCTCTTATACGCCTCAAAAGCGATACTGCAACAAGAGAAAAGGTTGTAAAGCTCGTTAAAATACACGACACACCCATTGAATGTGAGGAGAGAATTATTAAAAGAAAGCTTCGCTCATTAGGCGGAGATATGTTTTTTGACCTTATAAAGCTGCAGCGAAGCGACAATTTAGCACAAGCTACCGAATTTTTATACCGCCAAAACACCTTTGACGAAATTGAAGCACTTGCAAGAGAAATAATTAAGCAAAACGAATGTTTTTCACTAAAAGACCTTGCAGTTAACGGCAACGATATGCTGTCTATCGGTCTAAAGGGTAAAGCAATCGGTGAGGCGCTCGCTTTTCTTTTAGATGCAGTTATAGATAAAAAGGTAGAAAACATCAAATCCACTCTTATAGAATATTATCAAAACAATGTGTAATTTTCTTGTATTGCAAAAGAACAGATACTATCATCTCAACGATGCGTATCTGTTCTTTATCTTTTTTATTATATTGTATCAATTTTATGAGTTTTATTTTGCTTGTTCTTAAGCCGTCAGCGTCGTTTTCTCGAACGCGGGGAAGTGGCTGCAGGGAGCAACCGACCACCCCGCCGAGTTAGGTTTTCCTAAGACAGAAAACCGTCCCCTGTCTTACCCTAGTTTTTTTAATGCACCTCTAGCATACTTACGCCATCCTGGATGCGTTGAATTTTGAAATTTTTCAAAATAGCAACGAAACTCTTCTTTTTTGAATTCACCCAACGCACTAATCGCATGCAGTCGAACTTCTTCGTCTTCTAACAAATTAATTAATATCGGGATTGCTCTTTCTTCTTTTATCTTTCCTAGAAGCAAAATAATCATTTGTCTATTTTGACCAAATGTACTATTGGAAACGATATCTAAATATTCATTTACATAATTTTTAGATCGTATTTTATAAAAGCAATCAGATATAAACCAACGAGTAAGATTCGGGATTTCTTTAGAATGGTAATCAACTAGCAGTTGAGGAATCACCTCATCAAATCCCTTAAAACCAAAAAATTTAATGAAGTAATCTTGCTCATTAAATTTTTGTTGTTCCTTCGCAAGCATATAGTATTTCATAGCAATAGGTAAAATAGTTTTCTTATGTTTTGGCATATAACCAACAATTTGACTATTAACCTCAAAATCATAACCCAAGCATCTTAATTCATTTTCAAAATTAAGAATTAATGAATTAGGGTTTTCTTTGAAATAGTGTTGAGCTGCCACCATTTCATTATCCATCCATATCTTAACCATTTGAGGATTATTGTTAATATCTTCAATGCTCATAGTATTACCTCTCAACCTAGTGGAAACAATTCGATTACACCACTATCAACAAGTTGCTGCAAAGGTCCTGTTAATCGAGCATTCGTATAAAGATGCATTTGATATCCGTTAGCTTGAGACCACATCACAAAATCTTTAAGCTGATTTGTGTATGATAGGGTAACAGAGTAATTTTTTACTTCGCTAAGAATCTTCATACTCACATCTAGCCCATCTGGAATACGATAAGATGCTGTACAAGTTAAAGATGGAATACGTGTAGTGTTTTTTGTTATCCCAGATATGCTTTCTCCAATTCTTCCTTTTTCTGCAACTTGTTGCATTTTGCTTACTACAGTTTGTGTAGCAGGAGCTAAACTACTAACAGTTTGTGATAAATTG
>CAZNQI010000216.1:0-2592 GCA_964575375.1 uncultured Faecalibacterium sp. | reverse complement strand
GTCTTTTTGGGGAGCAAAAAGACCGAGGGAGCAAATATTCAAACTCCTAACTCCTCACTCCCAACTTCCTTTACTGCTTCACTACTCTACTACTTAACCACTTAATAAGTATACACTCACACAATATAAATTGCAACCAAAAACAATAACGCATTTCAGATATATTTTTGCTTTTTTATTTACTTACCTGTAAATATTTGCTATAATTAGGCGACATTTTTTTCAGGAGGAATTTTTATGATAAACCTTATCAAAAGAAACACCCCGAATATTGCCGATTTTTTCGAGCTTCAAATTGAAAAGGGACACGACGGTAAGTCTTTTTATGAAATCAGCGCTTCAAACGGCAAGGTACTCATCAAGGGCGAGAGCAAAATCAGTCTCGCTATGGGTTATTATGCTTATTTAAAGAAATATCACGGCGTAAATTTTGCTCATTGCGGTAACACGAGCCTTTCTGTGGACAATATCGTTTTGCCGGACGAAACCACTTTACATACATTTTCCCAACAAAAAAGAGTATATCTAAACTACTGCACATTCGGCTATTCTATGCGCTCGTGGGGATGGAAGGAATGGGAAAAGGAACTCGATTTTATGGCAATGAACGGCATAAATATGCCCCTTACCGTTGTAGGGTATGAGGCTGTTATATTCTATACACTTTGCGACTTCGGCTTAAGCGAGGAAAAGGCACTCTCCTTTATTGCAGGTCCGTCGTACTACCCTTGGCAGATGATGACAAACCTCGACTCGTTTATGCCCGTTTCGGACAAAAGGTACATCGACAAGCGTCTTGAGCTGGGCAAGAAAATACTCGAAAGAGAGCTTGAGCTTGGTATGACACCTATCCAGCAGGGCTTTGCAGGTCATATTCCGGCAGAGCTTGGCGAAATTCTTTCTTCAAAGACACTTCAACAGCTTCCCGATTGGTGCGGCTTCCCCGGTACATATCAGCTTGACCCGTTGGACGAATGCTTCAAAACGGTAGGCATTGCCCTGCTTCAAAAGCAAAAAGAGCTTTTTGGTGCGTACCACTATTATGCATCCGATCCGTTCCACGAAAACGAGCCTCCCGTTGACGGAGACAGTTATCTTGCAGACGTCGGCAGAACTATCAGCGAAATGTACACAAGCTTTGACAAGGATGCCACTTGGGTAATGCAAGGCTGGTCGCTTCGTGAACAGATTGTCAGAGCCGTTGACAAGGACAAATTGCTCATTCTCGACCTTGACGGCAGTAAGAGCATATTGCACGACGGCTTTTGGGGCTACAGCTTCGTTTGCGGTACTCTGCATAACTTCGGCGACAGAAACTCGCTTCACGGCTCTATAGGACTTCTCTGTGAAAACCAATACGCTGTGAGAAAGAAAAAGTATCCTAACGAAATCGGTACAGGCGTATTTATGGAGGGCTTTTTCCAAAACCCGCTTTACTACGATTTGGCTTTCGATGTTATCACAAACGACGGGGAAATCGATGTTGACACTTGGCTTATCGACTACGCAAAAAGACGCTACGGCAGCGATGAAGAGTGTCTCAAGGATGCTGTGTTCGCGCTTCGTGATAGCTGTTACAACGAAAAATGTATCGGCAGAGAAACAAGCTCAATTATTGCCGCAAGACCCTCCACAACGCACTACCACACAGCACCGAACGACATTGTTGAGCTTCGCTACGACAACAAAAAGCTTTACAGTGCTTTACTTTCCTTATTAAAGGCTAAAAACGCACACAAGGACGGCTATCTGTTTGATGTTTGCGACATAGCAAGACAGGTTTTCAGCAACAAAGCCAAGCAGGTATATTTCAGCATTACGGAAAGCTTCAAAAACGGCGATAAGGCTGAATTTCAAAAGCAAACTAAGCTTTTCTCGGATATTCTTTTGTTTATCGACAGGCTTCTTGCCACAAGAGCTGAGCTGACACTCGACAGCCATATAAACGATGCAATTAAAAATGCTTGCTGTAAAGAGCACGAAAGCGTTTTCAGAAAGAATGAAATAACACTTCTCACCATTTGGGGGCCGTTCGTAAACAACGAGCTTTTCGACTACGCTTGGAAAGAATGGGCAGGTCTTATCAAATACTTCTATCTTCCTCGCTGGGAAATGTTCTTTAAAGAGCTTGAAGACAGCTTCGGTAAGGATATCAGCCACATTTCAACCACACCGTTTAACCACAACGAAAGAAACGACTACGAAACAACCGAATTTCAAAAGAAGCTTCGTGATTTTGAATTTAGCTTCATTGACACTTATGAGGTAAAGCCGGTATCTACAGAAAGTACACTTGATGTTGCGAAAGAGCTTGTGGAAAGGTTTGGAGCGTTAGTTTAAATACAAAATGATTATTATAAAAATACACAAAACGGTCATGGGAATTTCTCGTGGCCGTTTTGTTGTTAATCAATGTTTTTTCTTAAGCATTTTCCTTAAGTTAACTATATTGCCTTTCAGGGGCGATTTTACCCCTCTGTCGACAAAGTCGACATCTCCCCTTTCAGGGGCGATTTTACCCCTCTGTCGACAAAGTCGACATCTCCCCTTTCAGGCAATGTCATTAACTTAAGGAAATCAATAAAAATATGC
>CAZNQI010000215.1:0-2601 GCA_964575375.1 uncultured Faecalibacterium sp. | reverse complement strand
TTTGGTGTATACTTTAAGCTTCAATCATTCATATTTATGCCTATTTTCGGTCTTAACAACGGCGTTATTCCTATTATAGCCTTCAACTACGGCGCAAAGAAAAAAGAAAGAATTATGAAAACACTTCGTTTCAGCTGTACTCTTGCTGTTTGCATAATGGCTTTCGGTACCCTTTTAATGTGGATAGCTCCCGAAACAATGCTTCGCCTTTTCGACGCAAGCGAGGATATGATGGGAATTGGTGTTCCCGCTTTAAAAATTATCAGCACACACTTTGTTTTAGCAGGTATAAGCATAAATCTCGGTGCAAGCTTCCAAGCTCTCGGAAGAAGCCATTATTCTATGATTGTTTCCTTTGCAAGACAAATTATCGTTCTTCTTCCTACCGCTTATCTTTTGGCACAAACTGAAGTTTTGAACAATGTTTGGCTTTCTTTCCCGATAGCGGAATTTATGTCGGTTATTGTTACTCTCGTCTGCTTTGCCAGAGTATATAAAACATTAATAAAAAAGCTCGAGCCAACTGTGGCTTAAATAAAATAAGCAAGGAATCAGCCTTTCAAAAGAGAAGTTGTTTCCTTGCTTTTTGTTTTCTTAACTTGGCACTAATGTAAAGCCGATAAATATTAACGTTTTATTAACAATAGCAAAAAGGTATTTTATTTTTGAAACATAGAATATATAATAAAGCTACAAAAGCAACAATTTTTGTTCTTTTGTTTTGAATTAAACATCTTCTGGTTCTCTAATATCTGCAAAACACCGAATTGACTTTGTTCGATTCGGTGTTTTGCATTTTTGTTTCTTTACAATAACAGCTGTTATTTCTTTCTTTTTGAGTGCTTTTTATTAACGACGGCATTATCCAAAGCGGTGTAAAGCTCCTGCCGGGGAAGCTTTATTGTTTTTCGGCGCAAAAGACCTACTGCTTTTCTTAAAGCGATAGGCTCAACATCTTTTTTCCTTGCCGCATCAACACCAACTGCATAAAGCATATTGCAATAAATATCGAGATTACCTTTAAAGCTTTCGTAAGACTTATTATTAACACTTGTCCACGCAGTTTCCGAAAAAGCACCAATTCTCGGATATGTAAGGTAGTGTGCCTTTTCCATAGAAGGGACATATTCACTCCAAAGGCACGCTTCAACGCCGAGCAAGCCGTTTTGTCTTTCGGGGGTAATTCCTTCGTAAACAGCGTCAAAACTATAGCATTTTTCAAGATCTGTTATAGCATAAGGCAAATCGAAATAATAAAAATCCGACAACGAAACGACAAAATCTCTGCCGTTGTTTATTTCACTTACAACATTAGCTTCGCTCATATCGCTGTTCCGTAATTGCCAAGATATATTTTTATTTACCATATACGACTTAACTTTGTCGTTCCACATAATTACCTTTACGCCTTTATCCGAAAGATATTTACCTATTCTGTCAAGGTAATATGTGTGAAGCTCGCTCTCATCCTTAAAGCCCTGCTCTTTCATCTTGTTTTGACAATGCTCGCAAAGCTTCCACCGTGTCGTCGGCACCTCGTCGCCGCCTATATGAACAATACCGTCTGTAAACACCTCTAAAAGCTCATCGAAAAGTGAGAACATAAAATCGTAGGTGCTTTCCTTTCCTACACAAAGCACATCGTGCATTATTCCCCAACGAGTAGCCGTTACAAGCTTTCTTTCAAAGCAGGAAAGTTCGGGATATGACGCAATCATACTGACGGTATGACCCGGAGTGTCAATTTCCGGTATTACCTTTATGCAAAGGTTATGTGCATAGTCAACTATTTCCTTTAAGTCCTGCTTTGTGTAATACCCGCTGTGTGGTGTACTGCCGAAATTTGTATGACTTCTGTATGAACCGATTTCTGTTAAAAGCAATTTGCTTTCAAACTGCGCTCTAAAGCCTTGGTCGTCGCTTAAATGAATATGGAAAACATTCAGCTTGTGAAACGCCATCATTTGCAGAAAATGAAACACTGCCTCTTTTGTAAAAAAATGTCTTGCTGTATCCAACATAAAGCCTCTGTGAGAAAACCTCGGGTAATCTTCAATATAGGTTTCTCTCAAAATCAAATCACCCTGCAAAAGAAGCTGCTTTAATGTTTGAACACCGTAAAGCACGCCTGCTTCATCCTTACCCGTTATCGTAACAGTATCCTCTTGAACGGTTAAGACATAGCCCTCGTCCTTTGGCAACGCTTTGTCTGTCTGCAATACTATCTTTTCTTTTCCTGTACCCAAAGGCTCAATATTAAAAGCTTCGGCGAGAAACCTAAGAAAGTCGTTTTTTGCCTTTTGGCTTTTTTCATCTGCCTGTATTTCGCAAAGCCTCGTTAATGTAAATGCTGTATTTTCTTTACAAGCCATTTTTACACATTTGGGTACAACGCAGTATTGCACAGCCTTCACTCCTTTTCAATAAACTGTATTAATTATAACGCATATTCTTTGATTTTACAAGAAAGGGTCTGCCCACTAAGCGCAGACCAAAAAACAAAACAAAAGCAGATGTGTATCAGCTTGATTTTTTACTGAAATACATCTGTTTTATTTGTTATATGGAATTTTGTTTTGTTGCATAAGAATAATATTAGAC
>CAZNQI010000214.1:0-2611 GCA_964575375.1 uncultured Faecalibacterium sp. | reverse complement strand
TTTCAGAGGGTCCGTACTTAATAATACTCAAAACCTCCGGAGAGAAAAATACTACCTTGCAAAGCCCCAATAAATCTGCGGCTTTTTTTATTTTCTGACCATCAATGGCTATGCCCTTTGACTTAGCTTTCCTAAGGTGCATGTCCACTCTGGTTTCAATTCCCTCTTTTTCCAGATACGTGCGGATATGTCCCTCTTCCTTGTCAAATTTTACAATATCACGATCCTTACTGCCCTTATGGGACTTGGTAGTGGCCGCCACAAAAATAGCCTCCAAAATATTTGTTTTTCCCTGGGCATTGTCCCCATAAAGGATATTGGTACCCTTATCGAAGGTAATATTCAGTGAATCGTAATTGCGATAGTCCATCAGCTCGAGCGATTTAATAATCATCTTACCTACTAACCTTCTATCTTTATTTTTTCTCCATCAAATTCTACAATATCGCCGGCCACAAGCTTTTTGCCTCGCTGATATTCTACCTGACCATTTACCTTTACCAGTCCATCCTGAATGACGAACTTTGCATCAACGCCGGACTCTACAAGTCCGGCGGCCTTTAAGGCCTGACCCAATTTAATAAAATCTTCTCTTAATTTGATTGTTTCCATGTATCTGTAATCTCCATAAGGAGCGAAACTGTAGGTTTCGCTCCGGGGTTTATATTATTAACTTACGGTTGTAAAGTTTACAGGAAGAATTAAATAAATATACTTCTCCTCTGCATCCTTGATAAAGCAAGGAGCTTTTGGATTGACCATGTAAAGATCAATCTTCTCATCCTCAATGACACGAAGCGCATCGATTAAGAATTTTGGATTAAAACCAATCATTAAATCTTTACCCTGCTTCTCTATATCGATATCTTCATTCATGCTACCCACGATGGAATTGATTTTCAGCTCCATTCCTCCATCGGTAATATTCATGATAATCGGTTTCTTATCCCCTTCTTTTACAAGCAAAGTAGCTCTGTCAATACACTCTAAAAACTCTCTCTTATTTACCTTTACCTTGGTCTCGTAATCACTGGAAAGCATTTGCTCAATCTTGAAGTATTCGCCTTCAATCAAGCGGGAAACTACGGTAGTGTTATCAAATTCAAACACAATATGCTTAGGAGTAAAGAAAATATTCACAAACTTGTCCGTATCCGGAGATAAAATTTTACTTACTTCGTTCAAGGTCTTACCCGGAACTACCACCTTCTTTGGAGCATAGGTGTCCTTTAAGGCAATCTTGCGAATGGAAATACGATGTCCATCCAAAGAAACCACCTTCAGCTCTGAACCGTTGATATCAAAAAGCTCACCGGTCATCAGCTTATTATTGTCATTGTCAGATATAGAGAAAATAGTCTGTCTTACCACTTCCTTCAAAGTAAAGTGGGAAACAGAAATGCTGTCCGTTCTCTCAACTTCCGGTAAATAAGAAAAATCCTCCCCTGATTTACCGATGATATTGAATTTTGCCTTCTGACAGGTAATAGTAGTCTTAAAATTATCATCTGTCTCAATGGTTATGTCACTATCAGGAAGCTTACGGATGATATCTAAGAAAATTTTTGCATCCAGTGCAATGATACCTCTTTCAATAATCTGACCTTCAATAGTGGTCTCAATACCAAGCTCCATATCGTTAGCAGTCAAGGTGATGATTCCTCTGGTAGCGTCAATTAAAATACATTCCAAAATGGACATGGTTGTTTTATTAGGAACTGCTTTTGAAACAATGGAAGCTCCTGTTAATAAATTTGATTTTGAACAGATTAATTTCATTTGTGGCTAACTCCCTTTCTGTGGCTGCGTATGCGCAAAATATATATAAAATATAATAGTTTTTAACATTATTAGTATTAAAGGATGTTGATAAGTGCATAACTAGTTTTATTATACTATTTATGGGCACAAAATGGAATGAAAAACTTGTGAATTAATGTAATATTCCTTGTGGATGATTTTGAATAAATTAAACCTTAAGGACTTATTTTTTTCTTAATCACTTCTATTTTTGTGTGAAGTTCATCATTAATCTTAAGTTCTTCCACAATTTTATTCACACCGTGGATAATTGTAGTGTGGTCTTTCTTTCCGAGCATCTTGGCTACGTTAGCGTAGGATGCATCAGTCATTTCTCTGCAAAGATACATAAATACCTGTCTTGGAAGAACAAATTCTGAATTTCTGCGACTGGAGGTAATATCCTCTTTTTTTACACCGAAGTGTTCTGCCACAACTTCTAATATTAAAGTAGGAGTAACCTCCTTTGGTTTGTTTGGATAAATAACATCCTTTAAAGCCTCTTCTGCCAAGGGGAGATTTAAATCTACTTTATTTAACCTTGCAAAAGCAATGATTTTATTAAAGGCACCTTCCAGCTCACGGATATTAGATTTAATATTTGTAGCTATGTAGGTGATAATTTCTTCATCAATTGGACGGTCACAGGTTTCTGCATTTTTACGAAGGATGGCAACTCTTGTTTCGTAATCAGGTGGCTGAATATCAGCAATCAGTCCCCACTCGAAACGGGAGCGGAATCTTTCGTCCAGGGTATCCATTTCCTTAGGTGGCTTGTCCGAAGAAAGAATAATCTGCTTTCCGGCAGAAT
>CAZNQI010000213.1:0-2624 GCA_964575375.1 uncultured Faecalibacterium sp. | reverse complement strand
CGCACACGCAAAAAACTCACTCATTCCACTGCTTCTCCTCTGCCCCACAAAGTCTACGACTTTCCGGGGACCCCGAAGGCAGACATCTCCCCTTTCAAGGGCGAAAAGATATTTCGCTTGCTTTCAGTGCCTTCTATTTCAGGGGCGATTTATTCTGTTAGGTTGAAGAATATTTCACTCCTCATTTCTCAATCCTAACTCCTAACTGTTAAAGCCTTCCTGCTTATTTGAACATATATTTTACATCGCCGATTAAGCTTTCAACGCTTTTCATTGCCTTGTTAGCTTTTTTTCTGGCTTTTCTCTTCATACCTGAGCCAGCCATAGCACCTTTTAAATATGCCGAGGCTCCGCCAACAGCCATACCGATGCCGATACCTGTAGCAATATTTTTCATCATATTCATATATTTCTCTCCTTTTTACGGTTTATTCCTTAAAACTCTATTTGTAACTACTTTCAGAATTAAAGGACAATAATATTTTTACCAATAAAAATTTCATATATATCAAGTAATTTTTTCTATTGCTATTTAAAAAACTTAAAAATTGTGGTAAAATATTTAGAAATAAAAATATAGGAGATTAAAATGAACAAACTAAACATTGTTCTTGTTGAACCGCAAATACCTCAAAACACAGGAAATATCGCAAGAACCTGCGCCGCTACAGGTGTTTCTTTGCATCTTGTAAAGCCTATGGGCTTTACGGTAGACGACAAGAAGCTCAAAAGAGCCGGGCTTGATTATTGGTATTTGCTTGATATAACGTACTACGACGGTTTACAAGATTTTTACGATAAAAACGAAGGCGGAAATTTTTTCTATTTCACAACAAAAGGTCAACATATCTATTCCGATGTATCTTTCCCTGAAAACACCTTTCTTATTTTCGGCCGAGAGGATGCAGGTCTTCCGGAAGAGCTTTTGAAAAACAATCCCGAAAGAAGTCTTCGTGTGCCTATGATTGACGAGGCAAGAAGTCTCAACCTTTCAAACACTGTTGCTCTTGCAACCTATGAGGTTTTACGACAATGGAACTATCCGAGCCTTTTGTGTGAAGGGCAACTTACAAAATTCACCTGGTAAAAGGAGACAGCTATGAACAAAAATTTTACTGCAGAAGACATACAAAAAAAGCTGCAAACAGATGTTAAATCAGCACAGACGGTTTTTACTCTTGCAATTGTACTTGGAATAATTTATGTTGTAAGATACTTTTTTACAAGAAACTTTGACTCTTTCTTTAGTCTCAGCTTCACAGATACACTTTTGAACCTGTCAAACGACGGAAAAATACCTTTTGTAGCTGCTATCGTTCTTGTGTGTTTATATATAGGTGTTTATATTGTACTTTCCGTTTTAAGTCTTCGCAATTCAAAGTATTTTACAGCCTGCCTTGGTATATATATTTTCGACTTTGCCTGTTTGCTTCTTCAAATTTTAGTTATTTATAAATCATCGTTCAGCACAGACTCTCTTATAGATGTTATTCTTCATCTTTTTGTTGTAACTTTTCTTGTTGTGGGAATCAGGTCGTATAAGAAAAGCCTGCAAGTTTAAAATAAAATCGGCAGTAAAAGAGTGCGAGTTGTGGCATAAGCCACAACTCGCAGGGGCGCCGAACCGTGCTCGTGCGACTTGTCGCACGAGCCTTTTTGCTTTTATGCAAAAGCAAAAAGCAGGCGATGGCTTGCCATCGCCTGACGGTTCGGCGCCTCGTGGAGACTACTCACTAAGCGCAGACCAAAAAGCAAAACAAAAGCAGATGTGTTTCAGCTTAATTTTTTACTGAAATACATCTGTTTTATTTATTATATAGAATTTTTTTGCTATATGAAAATAATTTTTGCTTTTTTAGACGCTTTTTCGCCCTCTCGGAGTATAAACATACGCCTTCTGCATCTTCGCGGGCAGTCTCCACCCTGTATGCCGCAGGCATACAATTCACAGCAAAGTTACTTCATAATCAAAAGTAAATATCTTCCAAACAAAAACGGTAAAGACAGCTCACAGCATCTTTACCGAAAAAACAGTATTTTGTTTTTAGAAATTCATTCCGTTATAACCCCACCGGTCGGTTTCCATATATTTAACATAAATATTTTCGCACTTGATTGAAAGCTCCTGCGATATAATCTCGGTTATCTCCGCAGTTAAAGCGTCATACTGACTGTCGCTCGCAGAGCCTAAAAGTGCAACCTCAACGATAGCAATATCATCGTTGTTTTCACCTCTGAAGTACAATCTGCAATTATCCTGAAATTCGAGCATAAGCCAGCTTTCGCTCTTACCAATGAGAGTTATCGCCTTACCGAGCTTGTCTTTAATGATAATCTCTTTTTCTTTTGTGATTTCACAGCTTGCTTTTGTGTTAATAAACGGCATATAAATTCCTCCTTACATTCTGTCCATCGCTGAACTGTTCATTGCAAAACGCAAAACATTCATAGCGCACCTTTGCATTTCGCCGAGTGTTATGCCACCGTCTTTGCCGTAGGATGCGAGAAGCGTTTTGTCTTTTCTCTTTATTATATGGTGTGTTCTTGAGCCACCGGGCATAAATACATCAATTTGCGCTCTTACTCTGTAGCCTTGGTCTTCAACAACCTCGAATTCCTGGCTC
>CAZNQI010000212.1:0-2685 GCA_964575375.1 uncultured Faecalibacterium sp. | reverse complement strand
GCTTAAACGCCACACATTCACAGATAACGCAAACGATAACGCAGAGTGCGATTTGCACCACTGCAAGTATTCCGTTTATAAAAAAGCCCGAAACAGAAAGAGCGAGGCAAACGAAAAGCATATCAATATCGTTTTGCTTTTCAAAATCGTTTTGCAAAGCTGTATTTTTTGAAATGTTCATTTTTTTGCCTCCTTTCGTGTCTTTGGAAAAAGTTGTTCGTTGATTAAACTAAGGTTTGGGTGTATTATTGTTTTATAGATTTTATGTTAGAAGGGATAAATACAAATCAGATTGTATTTAAGGATAGAGAAAAATGAAGATATCGTGTGTATCAGAAAGAATAACGGTTATTGAGCTGTCTGCACAGGAGGTTACAAAGTACGCCATTACATTTAAGGAAAGCGACTATAGCGACGCAAAAAGCAGAAGTGCCTTGTGGCAGGTTATAAGCGAAGCAGAAAGACTTTCGGGCAAAAAGCTGAAAATAGGCGAGGGCTTGGAGATAGATTTTATGCCCGACGTAAAAGGCGGATGTCTTTTAATTATCAGCGAAAACGAAATAGGGATGAGGTCTGCCGTTTCACAAAATACAGTCCTTCAAAGCAAAGACATCAATAATGTTTTGGATTTTTCCTTGGCTGTATGCAAGAACGCTCAAGGCTACGCCTCGTCGCTTTATTTCGACGGGGAAAGCTACCGTATTTTGATTGAAAAAATTGACGAAAAACTGCTTTTGACGGCTTTGGAATTTGACTTTGAGGTGTGCAGTATAAGCTCGTTTTACGAAAGCACAAGGGAGGTTTGTGCCTGTCTTATAGACAAAAACGCATTAGAAATACTTTCCGGCACTTTCACGAAGACGTGAGATTGTGTCCTTCGGGTCATCGCTTGAGAAAATTGCAGAGCCTGAAACAAAAACATTTGCACCGGCCTTTGCCGCAATTTCAACAGTGTCGAGGCTTATACCCCCGTCCACTTGAATATCCATATCAAGATTTCTGCGTTTACATTCCGAGCGAAGCTTTACAATTTTGTTCATCATATCGCTCATAAAGCTTTGACCGCCGAAGCCGGGCTCAACTGTCATAACAAGCACCATACCGAGCTTTTCAAGATACGGATACACCGTTTCAATCGGTGTGCCGGGCTTTACAGCCAAGGCGGCAATTTTGCCGTTTTCACGAATGAGGTCAATGGTTTCCTCAACCGGGGAATCGGCTTCAACGTGAAAGCAAATTAAATCTGCCCCTGCTTTTATAAAGTCGGGGATATATTTTTTAGGGTCGCTTATCATAAGATGACAGTCGAAAACAAGGTCGGAGCATTTGCGAAGACATTTTACAAGTGGGGCTCCCAAGGTTATGTTTGGCACAAAATGACCGTCCATAACATCAATATGCAGCCAATCTGCACCACAGCGTTTCATATTATCAAACTCTTCGCCCATTTTTGAATAGTCGCAAGAGAGAATTGACGGGGAAATCTTAATCATAAAAAGCACCTTCTAAATATAGTAATAATTATTCATATTATTATATCAATTATAAAGGGAAAAATCAAGGAAAAGAGTATAAGTAAGAATTAATATTGCAATCTTACGTTTATAAGGAGTTTTCTTTTTCAAATTCGCTTGACACTTCACTCGTTTTTTTATATAATAATACACTGATAGTTTATATATAAATTTATTTACGAAAGGAAGATATATAATGGCACAGGAAATTTTGCTTACTTCTCAAGGTCTTAAAGAATTGGAGGCTGAGCTTGAAGATCTCAAGGTGCGTGGTCGTCAGGAAATTAAGGAAAAAATCCAGGTAGCTCTCGGCTACGGCGACTTGTCCGAAAACGCAGAATACGACGAAGCAAGAAACGACCAAGGTAAGCTTGAAGCTCGTATCAGCGAAATCGAGTCAATTCTTTCAAGAGCAAAAATCATTGACGAGTCAGCACTCAGCACAGATATGGTGCAGATGGGCTCAAAGGTAACGATTAAGGATATTGAATTCGGTGATATTTACAAATATCAAATCATTTCTTCCACATCAACATCTAAAGACAAGGGTGAGGACTACCTTACAAGCGATGAATCTCCTGTTGCAAAGGCTCTCGTCGGCAAGAAGGTAGGCGATATTGTTGAGGTTGAAGCACCTATCGGTATCGTAAAATACGAGATTGTTGAAATCACAAAGTAATATTTGAAAGGAAACACACTTATGGCAGAGGAAAATATAAATGCTGTTAGAACCGAGGAACAACAAAAAGAGACTAACGAATTAAGACAAGTAAGAGTTCAAAAGCTCGAAGCATTACAGCAGGCAGGCAAGGATCCCTTTGTTATCACAAAATACAGCCAGACTCACCACAGCTTTGAGATTAAAGAAAACTTTGACGAGCTTGAGGGAAAGACTGTTTGTGTTGCAGGACGAATGATGTCAAAGCGTATTATGGGTAAGGCATCGTTTTGTAATATCCAAGACTTAAAGGGCAGAATACAGTCCTATGTTGCAAGAGACAGTATCGGCGAGGAAGAATACAAGGAATTCAAAAAGCTTGATATCGGTGATATCATCGGCATTGAAGGCAGCGTTTTCAAAACAAAGACCGGCGAAATTTCAATTCATGCAGAAAAAATCACTCTTCTTACAAAATCGCTTCTTCCGCTTCCCGAAAAGTTCCACGGCCTT
>CAZNQI010000211.1:0-2725 GCA_964575375.1 uncultured Faecalibacterium sp. | reverse complement strand
GTTAAGGTTGGCGATATCATTGAAATTCAAATGGGTGAAAACCTTATTAAAGCCCGGGTGCTTGTTGTAACAGAGCACGCAACAAAAAACGATGCAGGACTTATGTATAAAATAATACCATAACAGTGCAGAATATCTCCCCTTCCTTGCGAATATTGTTAGTAAGGGAGGTCGTTTTTTTATGTTAGATAATAAAGAAAGCATTAAATTGCCGCAGAATATTGTTTTGAAGGACAGAGAACAGCTAAGGGTTACGGGTGTTACCGATGTTGATTCATTTGACGAAACTGTTATTGTTGCTTACACCGATTACGGAGAGCTTACAATAACGGGCACCGGTTTACACATAAGCAGTTTAGACATAGAAAAAGGAGAACTGAGTGTAGACGGAAAAATAAATTCACTTTCATATTTAGACCAGGCACCAAAAAGTCAAGGCTTCTTTTCAAAGGTGTTCAGATGAACTACAGTGAGCCGTTATATTTGCAGTTTTTTGTCTTTTTAAAGGCGTTGGCTTCCGGTATAGTAATAGGTGTGCTTTATGATATGCTTGGCGTTTTGTGCGGGATATTACCACACAAGCGTTTCGTTATTATCATAAAAGATTTACTGTTTTGCTTTTTCGCATCTGTTTTCAGCTTCTTTTTTATGGTGATGTATAATAATGGAGTAGTAAGATTTAATCTTATTACAGCACAAGCTTTGGGAGCTGTGGTTTTTCATCATTGTATAGGAAAATATATTTTTACTCCTATGTTAAATCTTGCAGTAGCAATTAAAAAGCTCCTTTTTCTTTTGCTGACACCGATATTTGGCTTTTACAAAAGCTTGGTACAATTTAAAAATAAAGCAGTAAATAAAATTACGCTCAAAACCGAAAGTATAAAAATTAAACGAAATGAAGATAAAAAAGAAAGAGATAAAAAAAGGCAGGAAAAGAAAATTCAAAAAGAAAACAGCAAGAAAAAAGGTACTGATAAAGAAAAAAGTGAAAATCCGTAAAAGTTTTTTTATTAATATTGCTAAATATACTTGAAAAATCATAAAAAATCTGTATACTAAAATTAAGAATTTGTAATTAAGTAGAGGTGAGAATTTTAGCCGTAAGAAAAAGAAATGAGGTAAAACCGAAAAAGAAAAAGTTTTATAAGGTAAACGTTATCTTGGCTTTTATTCTTATTTCTGCTTCTGTTATAGGCTATAGTGTTTTCCGATCCAATATGCAAAAGGCTGAAGAATTAAATAAGCAGGTTGCAGAAGTGTCGCAGGAAATTTCACAGATGGAACAAGAAAACGCCCAAATTAAAGAAATTCTTGAAGACGATGACCATTACGAATACTTTCAGGAAATCGCCAGGGAAGACTATGGCTATTGCAAGCCGGGCGAAAAGATATATTATAATTCTTCGTATGGTGAATAATTTTTAGGAGGTCAATATTCTTTTATGCTTGAAATTGGAGCAATTGTGGAAGGTAAAATTACCGGACTTACTGCCTTTGGTGCTTTTGTCAGCTTGCCTGACGGAAAAAGCGGCATGGTACATATTTCCGAGGTGTCTAATTCTTATGTAAAGGACATTAAGGATCATCTCAAGGAAGGACAGCAGGTCAAGGTGAAGGTTGTAAACATAACAGACGAGGGCAAAATAAGTCTTTCTATAAAGAAAGCTGAAGAACCGGCACCTCGTGAGCATACTGCACCCGGGCATAAAAGGAAAAACGGCGATAGACAAAAAAACGCTAATGTTTGGCAGGGCCAACCTAAGCAACAAAGTCAAGGCTCTATGTCTTTTGAGGATATGATGGCTCGATTTAAGCAAGTCAGCGACGAAAAGATGACCGACTTAAGACGCTCTACCGATTCTAAACACGGTGGCTCTTCAAGAAGGGGAAATAAGAATAATTAAATTAGGTAAAACCGTGTTTCCTGTTAAGGGATAATGCGGTTTTTTTGTCAAAACAGCTTTAAAAAAATAGGTTTAATACAATAATAAACTTACTAAATTCTGAAGCTTTCTTTAGAATATTTTAATTAAAACGAAAGTTATTATTAAAATAAAATTCATTTAAATTATGTAAAGTAAAGGAGAACCATGCATGAAAAAGCTTATTAGTATTATTATGGTTGTAGTTATGGCTTTCACTATGTCAGGTGTGGCGCTTGCTTGTAACGACACGGTTACAACATCGCCGTATGATAACAGTGAATTTTACACGGTTGGAGATTACACACTTCACTACAGAGTCTTTGAAGGAGAAGAGGTAAAAAATCAAATTCTTCTTATACACGGCTTTTGTCTTTCAACTGCTTCTTTAGAGAAAGTTGCAAAGCTGTACGCTCAAGAGGGCTATCGCGTTGTGCTTGCAGATTGTCCTAATTTTGGCTATTCTTCCAGAGAGAACACTTCAACGGCTCTAATGGACAGAGAAGAGGTAATTTATTCTCTTATGGAGTATCTTGGCGGCACTTGGATAGTAGGCGGACACTCTATGGGTGGCGGAATCGCAATCAATCTTGCATGCGATTATGAAAATACAGTAACAGGTCTTGTGCTTTTTGCTCCGCAGACATCTGCCGAGCCTGATGAGAAAATGGCGGCTTTTTCTAAATCTTTTCTTATGCAGGGCGTTTATACTGTTATATTAAACGTTATGGCAAGAATACCGTTTGTTGTGAAAATGCTTGTTGCAATGAGCTTTAGCGACAGTGAATACGCAAAAGCTT
>CAZNQI010000210.1:0-2738 GCA_964575375.1 uncultured Faecalibacterium sp. | reverse complement strand
GCTGACGGAAGGAGTAAAGCGTAAAAACGAGCAATATGAAGCTTGCTTCGACGAGGCAGAGGGGTAATAACAGCGATATTCGCTTAGCGACCCTTATTGCTGATTTTTAAAAAATAACCACAAATTTATATATAGCCTATTATTAAATGAAAGGAGAAAGCCATGGGGCCTTTAGCTGACAGAATAAGACCACAAAATCTTGACGATATCGTGGGTCAAAGACACCTGCTTTCAAAGGGTAAGGCGCTGAGAAATATAATTGAATCGGGCGAGCTGCCGAATCTCATTTTCTACGGCCCGTCGGGTATCGGAAAAACCACCCTTGCGAGCATTATCGCTCTTCGCACAAACAGAAAATTCCACAAGCTCAACGGTACTTCATCCTCTACGGCTGACATTCGTGCGATAGTGTCCGAGCTTGATACAATGGCAGCGCCTAACGGCATTTTGCTCTACCTTGACGAGATACAGTATTTCACCAAAAAGCAACAGCAGACACTTCTTGATTATATCGAAAAAGGCTCTATTACTCTTATCGCTTCCACAACGGAAAACCCGTATTTTTACATACACGGAGCGATTTTAAGCAGATGTACTGTCTTTGAATTCAAAAGCGTTACTGCACAGGATATAGTGCCTGCCGTCGAAAGAGCGTTTGATATTTTAAGGCAGGAAAAGAAAAGAAACATCATTGCAGACGATGACGTAGTTTTGCATATTGCACGTTCTTGCGGCGGTGATGTGCGAAAGGCTATTAACAGTGCAGAGCTTTGCGTTCTCGGAACACTGCCGAACGGCAATGACGAAATTGTTATTGAAATGGAAAAGGCGGTTGAGCTTACGCAAAAAAGTGCATTAAAATACGACAGAGAGGGCGACGAGCATTACGATGTGCTTTCGGCTTTTCAAAAGAGTATGCGAGGCTCCGACCCTAACGCTGCACTGCATTATCTTGCAAGACTTCTCGAGGCAGGAGATATGCCGAGTGCAATAAGGCGACTTTTGGTTTGCGCCTCAGAGGATGTGGGACTTGCGTACCCGATGATAATACCGATTGTCAAGGCTGCTGTCGATACGGCTTTGGCTGTGGGACTTCCTGAGGCGAGAATACCTTTAGCAGATGTAGTTGTTCTCGTTTGCAATTCACCGAAGTCCAATTCGGCATATTTGGCGTACGATGCAGCTGCGAACGATATCAGAACGGGCAAGACGGGCCCCATACCGAGACAGCTTCAAAATATGCATTTCGACGGTGAGGACAATTCGAGAAAAGGACAGTTCTATTTGTATCCTCACTCGTATGAAAACCACTATGTTCCTCAGCAGTATCTCCCTGATGCTATAAAGGATAGAGTGTACTATGAGTACGGCAACAACAAAAACGAACAGGCGGCAAGAGAATATTGGGAAAAAATTAAAGCTATGTATTAATTTTCGGAGATGCAAATAGTTTGTGTCTCCTTTTTTTTACTTTTCTCATTGAAACGCTGATTAAAATGTGTTATAATTTAACAGTAATGGAAACATTACGAAAAATGAAGAATATTATATAAGGAGATGTTAATTATGTGGGAAAGAATAGTGGCGTTTTTTATGTCGATTATCGCATTTTTTGCCGGGCTTTTCGGTATTGATATCGACAAGAGCATTAATAAGCTTGAAAACGTGTCCTACGGAACCGAGGAACGTCAGGTGTTAGATTTGTATATTCCGAAAGAAAACGACGGAGAAATAGGTCTTGTGCTTTTGATACACGGCGGTGCTTGGATAGCGGGCGATAAAAGCTCATATACCGATGCGGTAAAGGACCTTTGCAAAACCTACGGTGTTGCAGGCGCAACTATTAACTACCGTTACCTTTCCGAAACGGTTACGATGGCAGATATTATAGATGATGTTGATGCTGCCGTTCAAAAAATTAAGCAGCTCGGGCAGGATAACGGTGTTAATATTAACAAGATGATTTTGGGCGGACATTCTGCAGGCGGTCATCTGTCTATGCTTTATGCCTATTCTCAAAGAGAAACGGCGGCAATAACACCCGTTGCAGTTGCCGATTATTGCGGACCTACAGATTTTCTTGATGAAAACTTCTATGCTTACAATGCTTTAGGTGTGGATACGGTTATTAATTTAATGGCTTGGAGCACCGGTGAAAATGTAACGGCAAATAATATTAGTGAATTTGAAAAGGAGCTTAAGGCTTCATCACCGCTTTATTATGTTGACGAAAACACAGTTCCTACCATTATAAGCCACGGAAAACAAGATACCATTGTACCGTACAGCAATGCAGTTTCGCTTGATAAGGCTCTTACGGACAGCGGCGTTAAGCACGATTTTATTATATATGAGAACTCGGGTCATGGTCTTGATAAGGACGAGGACGCAGAGACTCGCTCGTACGAGCTGCTCGTTGAATACATATCGGAATATCTCGCTTAAAAACAAAACTGTAAAATCGCCCCTTCTTTAAAGGGCTTTTAAATGCAAAATACTGACCGTACCATTCAATGCTCATCACTTATCACTCACTGTCGAGTGGATTTCACATCTGCAAGCAGATATATCATTGCAAAATCGCCCCTGAAAGGGGAGATGTCCGTAAGGACAGAGGGGTAAAATCGTCCCTGTTAGAGGAAATGTCCCTAAGGGACAAAAGGGTTCCCGTTTTCGGAGAAAAAGATGTCGACTGTGTCGACAGAGGGGTAATTTATCTTACGGCGAGCGATATGGAG
>CAZNQI010000209.1:0-2739 GCA_964575375.1 uncultured Faecalibacterium sp. | reverse complement strand
AAAACGTAGATACATTTTATGTCGGAAACAACGGTAGGTTCGATGAGAATGTGATTAAGGCGTTAAGAAAACTAAAAAACAAGTATCCGTTTATTATATATAATATCGTATTGGCTTATATGCCGATAGAAAACAGAGCATACAACGATTATGATTATACTGAAACTATTTATATTGAAGAATTAACTTTCGTACCAAAAAGATTTGCTATTAGTAAAAGGAATGAGTGGATGATAAAGCAATCGGATTTTGTTGTTACATATATACGCTGCAGCTTTGGTGGTGCATATCAGTTTGCAGGAAAAGCAAAAAGAAAAAAGAAGCAGGTTATAAATATATATGAATTGATGAATGAAGCGGTTAATCATTGTAATTATCTGTAAGACGCAAGCTTAACGCAACCTGCGCCGAGCCGCCCGAGGGACAAGAATTGTCCCTCGATTTCTTTTCGTGGCGAAAAGAAATGCGTTCGCACTCTCGTGCGAACGGCGGCTCGGCGCCTGCGTGTCGCTGAAACTGAAACTTTTTCGTGTTTTTGCAGTGCTTTATATAGTCAAAAACGCCACCCCAATAAATCGGGTAGCGTTGAGTTAAGAGAAGGAGTATATTAAATCAGCGATTTCTTTTTCAATACAATAACTAAAATGATTAAAATGATAATAAGCAAAGGCAGAGTTATCCAAATAACTGTTTTTAAAAGGGATAGAGATTGAGTGTATTCGATACCTAAATAATTGTCTTTATCGGAGAGCTTTTCGATAGGAGCTGTGGTGAGCAAATTAAAGGTTAGGAAACCACCGGCGTTATTTTTGTAATTTTTCATTTTCGAGCAATGCCCAATACTGTTTTGTTTAGCACTTGCTAAAACTGTATATGAATCTGAAACCTTCCAATTGTCTGCTTCGTTATCTTTAAAATAATCTTCTGCATAAAACGAATCAGGTTCATAACAAAAAACATCTTGCTCCCACATTAGCTTAAAATAGTCTTCTTTAATAATTGAAGTTTTTTTAAGACATTCCCAAAATATACACACATTTTTGCCGATAATGTTCCCGTTTTGGTTGTCTTTTATTTCAGCAGTAGTAATGTAAATGGCTACTTCGGCATCTTCCGGTGAGGAGCTTTTTTTGCACCAATATTTTGTATCATAATCCATATTGTCGATTACGTTATCTGCAATTGCCGTAACGATGCTTTCTAAAGATGTTTCGGTAAGCTTATTTAAAAAATCTTCGGGATAGCCTTGACTTAATAGATAGTCATAAGACGTTGTTTGCTCTTCGGCGGCAAACGAGGGTATGACGGTTGAAAAGACAATCATTAAGGTCAGCATAATCGTTGCAAAATATTTAAAGGTTTTCATATTTACCTCTCTTTTCAGGAACTTTCTTTCGCATTTTTGCTCATATGTGTAGTGCTTGACAGATTAAAACAAATGCTTGAAATAAATTGACAGCGGTAATGATTGCTATAGATATAGCGATTTTTTTGTTTCTTCACATTTATAACCACATCGGAATCACCACTCTAAGCTTTCTTTGTATCTTTACAATAGCACAAATAATAAATTTTGTCAACAATATATTTACTGTAAAAGTATTTACACGAAAAATATTTTATGATATAATGCCGTTGAAATTAGAAAGAAGTGATACTTTGAGCCAAAATCAAGAAAATTTTAAAAGAGGTTGTGCTGAGCTTCTTGCTTTGTATCTTTTAAGCAAAGAAGATTTATACGGTTATCAGATTACTCAGCTTATGGAAGAAAAAAGTGATGGAAGATTTACAATGCTTGAAGGTACATTGTATCTTATACTATATAAATTAGTTGATGTGGGTTATCTTTCGACTTATTCAAAGCTTGTGGGAAAGAGAAGAACAAGAAAATATTATCATCTCGAAGATTCGGGCAGAGAGTATTTGAACCGGATATTAAAGGAATACGATGAAGTTACAAAAGGCATTACACTGATTCTCGATAGGGAGGTAGATTAAAATGACAACTAATGTTAAGGAAATAAATAAGTATATTTCGCAGGTGAAAAAACAATTAGTATGTCAGCGAAAAGTCAAAAAGCAAATTATTGCTGAACTTAAATCGGAAATCGTCGGCTTTTCAGAAGAAAAAGGTGAAGTAGATTATTCACTTATATGTAAACAGTTTGGAAAACCCGAAGAACTTGCAAAGGTTTATTTTTGTGATTGTGATGTTGAAAAATTAAAAAGAACAATGAAAATCAAAAATATCGTTGTTACTGCTATAGTTATTGTAGCGTTATTGATTTATGCGTTGGTGGCAGTTTTTGTGTACATAGATACTCGTCCCAGGGAGAATGGTTATCTAATTGAGAAAAATGTTGGTGAAGCGTTGGTAATTGAATAAACTGCATTTGAAATTGAAAACAGGTTCGCTGTATGTTTTTATTAGCTTAACCTGTTTCTTTTTTTGTGTAAGTATCTGCCCGTCCCTTTGTGTTACCTCTTCACTCTTCACTCTTCACTTTTCACTATCCCTCACTCCTAACTCCTCACTCCTAACTTCTAACTTCCCACGCTCCCACATATAGAGCAAACTGAACAAAAGCTCACTTGACCCCAACATATAGTGGTTGAATTGACAGTGAATACAAAAACGCACGGCAAGGTGTACAAAAGCTGCAAAAAGGAGGGAAAAAGGTGTAAAAAAATGCGAAAAAAGTGTTGACAAGTAGGGGAAAGGGTGATAAAATAACGCTA
>CAZNQI010000208.1:0-2744 GCA_964575375.1 uncultured Faecalibacterium sp. | reverse complement strand
TAGCAAACTTAACAAGCTCAACCTTGTTGAACTGGTGCTGACGGATAAGACCTCTTGTGTCTCTGCCTGCTGAGCCCGCCTCTGCTCTGAAGCAAGCGGAATATGCGCAAAAGCTCATTGGAAGCTTGCTGCCGTCTATGATATCATCTCTGTACATATTTGTAACAGGTACTTCTGCAGTCGGGATAAGGAAATAGTCATTTGTGAGCTTGAATGCGTCCTCTTCAAACTTCGGAAGCTGACCTGTACCGGTCATTGAAGCACGGTTTACCATAAACGGCGGGAATACCTCTGTGTAACCGTACTCGGTATGAGTGTTGAGGAAGAAGTTGATGATAGCTCTTTCAAGTCTTGCACCAAGACCTCTGTAGAAATGGAAACGAGCGCCTGTTACCTTTGCTGCAGTTTCGGGGTCGAGAATACCAAGGTCATTACCGATATCCCAGTGTGCTTTTGGCTCAAAATCAAATACTCTCGGCTCACCTGAACGGCGAATCTCAACGTTTTCGCTGTCGTCCTTACCAAGTGGGGTAGTGTCGCTGGGTACGTTAGGGAACTCATACATCAAAGTCTTTTGCTTTGCTGCAAGCTCGCTCTTTTCACCGTCAAGCACCTTGATTTCCTCTTTGATAGCGTTCATGCGAGCCATAATCTCGCTGATATCGCCGCCTGCTTTTTTGATTTGAGGAATTTGCTTGCTTGCTGCGTTTTGTTCAGCCTTGAGTGCATCTGCTTTTTGTGTAAGCTCTCTTACTCTTTTGTCTATTTCAAGAATCTCGTCAACAAGGGCATCCATATCCTTGTTTCTTGATTTCATAGCAGCTTTTACTTTATCCGGATTTTCTCTTATAAGTTTAATATCTAACATTGTCTTTTGCTCCTTTTTTCTTAATATGAAATTTATTTAATTGCCTGCAAGTGCAGTTAAAAGTGCCTGTAAGTCTTCTTTGCTGAAAAACTCAATTTCTATTGTGCCTTTATCCGTTTTATTTGCGCTGATTTTAACCTTTCTGCCAAGCTCTTGTGCCACAGCAAGCTCACATTCATCGTAAAACGAATCTCTTTCTTCTTTTTTCTTGTCTTCCTTTTTAGGCTTAATCAAAGTTTTGACAAGTCTTTCTGTTTCACGCACACTTCTGTCTTTTTGAATAATCTCAAGGGCTAATTTAAGCATAAGCTCCTCATCTTTAATCGGAAGTAGTGTTCTTGCGTGTCCCGATGAAAGCTTTCCCTCTTTTACAAGATGTAAAACACCCTCCGGTAAAGCGAGCAAACGAAGTGCATTTGCAACTGCCGGACGTGATTTTCCTACTCTGTGTGAAACCTCGTCTTGCGTAAGAGCGTATGTTTCAATAAGAACGTTAAAGCCCTCTGCCTCTTCAATCGGATTAAGATCTTCACGCTGTAGGTTTTCTATAAGCGCAAGCTGCATAACTTCGCTGTCGGACATATCTCTTACAACAACGGGAACCTGTGAAAGCCCTGCCATTCTTGCAGCACGCCATCTTCTTTCACCTGCTACGAGCTGGTAACCGCCGTCGCTGAGCGGACGAACAAGAAGTGGCTGAATAATTCCGTGAATTGCAATACTGTCTGCAAGTTCCTTTAAAGCGTCCTCATCAAAGCTTTTTCTTGGTTGGTCCCTGTTAGGTTCAATTTCGTTGATACCCAAAAGGGTAGTACCTTTTTCTTCGGTTGAGTTATCAATAAAAAGTGCGTCTAAGCCTTTGCCTAAACCTGCTTTCTTTTTAACTGCCATAATACTCCTCCTTATTATCCTTTCGGTTATTTATTATTCTTTTTTAGAAATTCTTTTGTAAATTCATCATAGGCAACACTGCCCTTTGACGACTTATCATAATAGTATACCGGTTGTCCGAAGCTCGGTGCTTCCGATAAACGAACATTCCTGGGTATTACCGAAGCGTATACCTTTTGAGGGAAGAAACGTTTTACCTCTGAAACAACCTGCTGTGTAAGATTAAGTCTGCCGTCAAACATTGTAAGAAGCACACCTTCTAATTCTATTAAAGAATTATAAAGTCTTTTTACTTGCCTGATTGTATTCATAAGCTGAGATAACCCCTCAAGTGCATAGTACTCACACTGTATCGGAACTATAACGCTATCTACAGCACAAAGTACGTTAACTGTAAGAAGTCCGAGCGACGGTGGGCAGTCCAATATAATAAAATCGTATTTTCCTTTGAGTGGTGCTAAGGCGTTTCTTATCTTTGCCTCTCTGCCTGACATATCTACAAGTTCAAGCTCTGCACCTGCAAGGTTCATATTAGATGGCAACAGGTCTAAATTATTAAACTGTGTCTTGATAAGGATTTCCTCGGCTTTAACATCGCCAACAATCATATCATAGGTTGACTTTACAACCTCTCTTTTGTTTACTCCGAGACCACTTGTTGCATTACCCTGTGGGTCCACATCAACAAGCAGCACTTTATATCCGTGATGGCCGATACAAGCAGCTAAATTTACTGCTGTTGTAGTTTTACCAACGCCACCTTTTTGATTAACTATTGCTATGGCTTTTCCCATATTTATAATCCTTCCGTTGATTTATAATCAATTATAGATAATTATTATAGCACAATATTTTTAGTTTTTAAAGTAGTATTGTATATTTTTTTAAATTTCCATAGTTTCACGTGAAACATATTATATACGTGCATACATACTAAGGCGCTGTACCAATAAAAGGTTGATATTTAAATGCAAAATTACTGACG
>CAZNQI010000207.1:0-2812 GCA_964575375.1 uncultured Faecalibacterium sp. | reverse complement strand
CATAATAATCTAATCTAATAAATTATAACCCATTGCAAAGTAAAATTCAACCTAATTAACACATTTTTTAAAAATCAGTATAAATGAAATATCAAAGCACAAAAATTTAACATCTGTTGCATAATAAAGTTATAACATATATTATTTATAAAAGAGCGAAAGAAAGGTGGTATTTTGTGAGATTATACATATACGATAAAGAGTTTTTTAAAGCTAATTCAGATGTAAAAAAGGCCATACTTTATGCTGTCAGCACCGTATATACAAGAATTAAAGAGTACGAAAAGCAGAATATCCCTTTTGAAAGAATTTTTAACGACGAAAAGCTTAAGTACGACAAGCACGGTGAATTTTTCACCTATAAGCAGAGTGCATATAATTTTCAGTTGCGTATTCTGTATACCTATTTAAAAGTTGACGGTGATGATGCTATTATATTAGGCGATTTTATGCTAAAAAAGAAAAACAACAAGCAATATATAAGAGGATTTGATTGGGCAAACGCTCTTAAAGCAAGCGATGCCCTTTTGGAATCTACACTGTTTGATGATGATTTTGATTATTATTTATACGTTTAAGAAAATTTTTCTTTAAAAATGAATTTTTTTTGAAAAAAATATTGACAAATAATAAATCGCAATGTATAATAAAACCATGTTAAGGATTAATCTTTAGCAAATCTTAAAAGGAGGAAAAAGAACAATGGTAGAATTCCTTAAAGAATACTGGGAAGAAATCGTAGCTCTCGTTGACAAAATCTACGCAGCTATCAAAAAGCTCATCCTTGATAACGCAGAAGAAGAAGCAGCTGAATAATTAAGCTACTCAGTTTTAAAATTTGAAATTTTAAAATTATAAAGACCATCCCTTGGGGTGGTCTTTATCTTTATAATAATTAAATCTGTACCTTAAAGGTAGTTGGTTGCACGAGTGCGAGCAGCGCAGCGTTTCCCCGAAAGGGGAAACGGGGGTGCGAAGCACCCTCGCGCTGCTCGCGCAGCGGCGCCGAACCGCCGGGCGATGTCCCATCGCCCGCTTTTTGCTTTTGCAAAAAGCTCGTGCGAATTTTCGCACGAGTGCGGTTCGGCGCCTTGGGGCTGCCCACTAAGATGCCAAAGGCGCATGTTTATACTCCGAGAGGGCGAAAAAGCATCTAAAAAGGCAAAAATCATTTTCATATGGCAAAACAAAATTTCATATAATAAAAAAGATGTGTTTCAGTAAAAAATTAAGCTGAAACACATCTGCTTTTGTTTTGCCTTTTGGTCTGCGCTTAGTGGGCAGTCCCAACAAGGCTGTGCAATAAGGCCCTCACTTCACAAGCTTGACAAAACTGCTTACTTTTTATATTATATTATCAGTTTTATAATTTAAGGAGGATAACACTATGCAATACAGCTACAAACCGGACGGTGTATGTTCCAGAATGATTACCTTTGATATCGAGGACGGTATAGTTAAAAACGTTAAATTCACAGGTGGCTGTGCAGGCAACACAAAGGGAGTTGCAAGCTTGGCTGAGGGTATGAACGCCGAGGAGCTTGTTGAGAGACTTTCGGGCATTCGCTGTGGCTTCAAAGGAACATCGTGTCCCGATCAGCTTGCAAAAGCAGTTGAAAGCGCATTGGAATAAGTGCCGATTAAGTGATACATCAGTAGTTAACAGTTATACAAAATGGTCGTGGAAAGATTTTCACGGCCGTTTTTCGTTTCACGTATTTGTTTTATTGCTTTGCCTGAAAAAGGGGCTGCCCACTAAGATGCCAAAGGCGCATGTTTATACTCCGAGAGGGCGAAAAAGCGTCTAAAAAAGCAAAAATAATTTTCATATAGCAAAACAAAATTCCATATAATAAATAAAGCAGATGTATTTCAGTAAAAAATTAAGCTGAAACACATCTGCTTTTGTTTTGCTTTTTGGTCTGCGCTTAGTGGCAGTCCCTTTTGCTTTACTTATACTTTTTTAACAGTTGAAAGGAATTGCTCAACCATATCAATCATCGACGGGTCAATGTTAAGGAATTTTGCCTTGTTTAAAACCTGTCTTAATGTGAAAGGCTTGAACACAAGCAAAACAGGACTCTTGAGAAGCTTGCCGGCAAGGCCGCTTACCATACCAAGAATTTCCTTACTCTCAAGAATATCACCGATTTTATCGTCAAGGCTGTAATACTCGCCGCTGTTTTCATTGTCGCTCTTTTCAACAAACCAGTTGCGAACCATTGAAGATGAGCCTTCGGGAAGCGAATACTCTCTCGGATATTCCTCAACGCCTGTGAATTCAAATACCTCTTTAATGTCGCCTGCTGTGAGAGTTATCTTGTTCTTGCCCTCTTTTACCTCGATATCTTCAAAAACGAAAATACCGTTTGCTGTTACTGTTTTATACTTGTTGCCCATACGAAGAACAACCTTTTCGCAGTTTGAATATACCTTAAAGGTTTGCTTGCCTATCTTACGAAGCGGATATCTGTCGCCAACGAGATGCACGAACTTTTCATCTGACCAGAATGCTTTGTAAAGATAGAAAGCGTCTTTCTTTGTCTTTCTGTCGAATGTTACAAGACCCTTGTTGTTTCTGCCCTTAACGCCACCCTCGTTTCTTACAGCAGAACCGAAGTCAAACATATTCCATACATAAGAGCCCCAAATGTAGTCGTTTTCGATAAATGTCTTGAGATAATGTTCGTGGTATATTGCCTGATAACCCTCGGAGTAGTCGCCCTGCACAGGGTTGTCGCTAAAGTAGCCGAGAACACCCTCTGCACCGTATTCGGAAATACCGAGCTTACATTCGGGTCTTGCGGCTCTG
>CAZNQI010000206.1:0-2814 GCA_964575375.1 uncultured Faecalibacterium sp. | reverse complement strand
CTGTCTCGTCAAAGCAAGCTTCATATTGCTCGCCGTAAGATAAATTACCCCTCTGTCGACACAGTCGACATCTTTTTCTCCGAAAACGGGAACCCTTTTGTCTGCTACGCAGACATTTCCCCTAACAGGGGAATAACCTTTCAGGGGCGAAATATTCTGTTGAACGCTCGGACGACCGATGGTTGCCACTACGGCACAATTAATCAGTAATGAGTAGTTAGCAATAAGAGTCTGCGACGGATTGTACTGCTTCCGCCAATGCTAAGCATTGCCAACTTCCTCACGCAGGAAGGCTTTCTTGGCTCCATCTTTGAGAGAGCAAATATTCAAACTCCTCACTCCTCACTTCTGACTCCTAACTTCCTTTACTGCTTCTTCTCCCTTGTTATCAAGGCTAATTCTTCGCTCGTAATCTCTCTGCATTCGCCCTCAGATAAGCGTTCATCAAGACAAAGCTTGCCCATCTTAACTCTTTTTAACTTTAGTACCTTGTTGCCCAAAGCAGCAAACATTCTTTTAACCTGGTGATACTTTCCCTCGCAAATAATAATCTCTGCCATCGGAACATCGCCTTCAATTTCCGAAAGCTCTGCTTCAAGGCACAGCGTGCCGTCCGATAGCTCAACGCCCTTTTTAAACCGCTCAATATCCTCAGCTGTAATTTTTCTTTGCAAAACAGCGTGATAAGTCTTTGTTATATGGTTTTTGGGTGATAGTATTCTGTGTGCAAAATCACCGTCGTCCGTTATAAGAACAAAGCCCACCGTATCACCGTCAAGTCTGCCTGCAGGAAAAAGACCGTCCCTCATCAGCTCATCAGGCACCAGGTCAACAACCGTTTTCTGCGTTTTATCGTTAGAAGCAGAAATAACTCCTTGCGGCTTATTCATCATAATATAGATATGCTTTTTATAAAGTATTCTTTCACCTTCAACGGTTATTTCATCGCTTTCGGGAGAAATTTTCAAATCGTACTGCTTTACCGTAGTGCCGTTTACCGACACAGCACCTTTTTTAACAAGCTTTTTAACCTCGCTTCTTGAATATTTCCCTTGTGAAGCAATAATTTTATCTAATCTTTCCATATCACTTAATTTGTGTTATTTTATCACCCTTAACCATAAATACTCTCTTAGCATACGGAAAAAGGAATTTATCGTTCATTGAATCGGTGTAAAAATCGTCGATTTGACCGTCGGGATAAGCCTCGAGGAAAAAGTCTATCTTCTTTTCTCTGAAGCAGCCTCTTATAAACTTACCCGTTTTTACATCGAACTCCGTTGAAAGGCAATGCTTGATACCGAGACGTCTGCATATTTCCTCTGCCATAAAGTTCGGCGAAGCAGTTATAATGAGATCGTCTTCCTTTTGTATATCCTTGTAAAAAGGTTTTATTCTTTTTTCGTTTTTGTCCCAAAACTCTTTAACAACAGCGTCGAAATCTCTTGTCGTATTTTGAAAATAATCTTCAAAAATATGACCGAAGTTAGTTACGATATCGTCAAAAACTATTTTTTCTTTATGATAATCTCGAAGAAGCTTGATAACCTTAGGAAGGTATTTTATAAGTCTCGGCTCCTTCTTAAGATAAAAAAGAAAAAAGTGCAAAGAGGAATCACCCTCATAGATTGTATCATCAAAATCGTATGCGTTCATAATGACATTTTCCTTTCTCTATATACAAATTATTCGGGTGTGTCAAGCTTAAGATATTCGTCCTTTACAATACCCATTCTCTTAAATGCTATATGGAACAGTAGGCTTAAAACCGCAGGTGCAACAACGTGCATCAAAACAATCAGTATTATACTCTTTTCTGCACCGAAGGTTTCACTCATTGCCGAAAAAGCACCGAACTGACCCACCAAGCCGCTCGTACCCATACCTGCACCGGTCGATGTGTTTGTCATTTTAAAAACACAGGTAGAAACAGGACCCAAAACTGCGCCTGCAAGCGTTGGAGCAAGAAGTATCTGTGGATGCTTCATTATATTTGAAAACTGCAGCATACTTGTACCGAGACCTTGCGATATAAGACCGCCGAAGCCGTTTTCTTTAAACGAGGTTACTGCAAAGCCTACCATTTGTGCTGCACAGCCAACTGCAGCAGCACCTGCCGCAATACCATCCAAGCCGAGCATAATTGCAATTGCAGCCGAGCTTATCGGTGCAGTCAATGCAAGACCCATAAGAACGGATACCGTGATACCCATAAAGAAAGGCTCAAGCTGTGTTGCGGAATTTATAATCTCACCAAAGGATGTCATAAATTCCGAAAGGTACGGGCCTACAAAGGAGCTTACAAAGCCACCTGAAACGATTGTAACTATCGGTGTTACGGCTATATCTATTTTTGTCTTTCCGGCAACAACAGACCCTATCTCGCTCGCTGCAACCGAGGAAACGTAAGCACCTACAGGGCCACCCAATTCGTAGCCGAAAGCACCAACCGCAATACACGAAAAAACAACCAACGGTTTTGCTTTAAGTCCGTACGCAATAGCGCCGCCTATAGCACCGCCGACAACGGGAGAGGATGCCGAAAGCACCCCGGCAAAAGAAGCAAGTATCTCTAAATTCGGTATTTTGGAAAGCTGGCTTATTATAAGTCCTACAATAAGGGACGAAAAAAGTCCTAAAGCCATATAGCTCATAGCATCAACAAAATATCGCTTTAAATATTTTTTTACCATTTAAAACACCCTTGCTTTGCAAAATATATTAAATTCTATTATAGTGTACCGAAAAAAATTTATCAATACTTTTGCATAAAATACCTTTTCAAAAAAGATTTTTTAATTTAAAATTAAAGTT
>CAZNQI010000205.1:0-2815 GCA_964575375.1 uncultured Faecalibacterium sp. | reverse complement strand
AAAGCACAAGCTACCGTCTTGCAAAGCACGACCTTATGCGTTATCCCGATATTCTTACAGCTTCCGACACACGAAACGGCGAAACTCCGTACTACACCAACTCATCACATCTTCCCGTTGGTTATACCGACGACGTTTTCGAGGCTCTTGATATGCAGGATGAGCTTCATACACTTTACACATCAGGTACTGTATTCCATGCATTCCTCGGCGAAAAGCTTCCCGATTGGACGAGTGCCGCTAACCTTGTAAGAAAAATCGCAGAAAACTACAGACTCCCCTACTATTCAATTTCTCCAACCTATTCCGTATGTAAAAATCACGGATATATTTCAGGCGAAAAGTACACCTGCCCTGAATGTGGTGAAAGAACTGAAGTATATAGCCGTATCACAGGCTACTACCGTCCGGTACAAAACTGGAACGACGGTAAGACACAGGAATTCGCACACCGTGTTGAATATGACCAATCAAAGATTGAAAGCAGAATTTTCGCAGACGCCGCAGTCAAAGAAACAGCAAAGCAACCAAACTGCTGCAGCGAAGAAACTGCAAAGCTCATCCTCTTCGTTTCAAAGACCTGCCCAAACTGTAAAATGGCTGCAATGTTCCTCGACAAAGCAGGTATAGCTTACGAAAAGATAGTTGCAGAGGACAACGCAGAGCTTGCAACACAGTACGGTGTTACACAGGCTCCTACACTTATTGAAATCAAAGGCGATATCGCAAACAAGATTTCCAACCTTTCCAATATCAGAGCATATTGCGAAAGCCACTAAGGAGAAGCCTTTATGTATGATATTATTATAATCGGTGCAGGGCCTGCCGGGCTTACCGCTGCCGTTTATGGCAGACGAGCAGGCAAAAGTGTCCTCGTTCTTGAAAAAGAAACCTTCGGCGGGCAAATAACTCACTCACCAAAGGTTGAAAACTATCCCGGTTTTATCGAAATGAGCGGTAACGAGCTTGGGGAAAGACTTATTGAACAAGCACTCTTTCAAGGTGCTGAAATCGAGCTTGACACAGCACTTAAAATCGAAAAAGCAAACGGTGTTTTTACCGTGCAAGGGTCTTCAGCTTCATACGAGGGTAAGTCTGTTATAATTGCAACCGGCTGTGAACACAGAAAGCTTGCCTTGCCGAAAGAGGACAAGTTCACAGGTGAGGGAATCTCCTACTGCGCTGTGTGCGACGGTGCTTTCTATAAGGGCAAGGACGTTGCCGTTATCGGCGGCGGTAACTCTGCACTTCAAGAGGCAATACTTCTAAGCAAGGGCTGTAAGAGCGTTACTCTCGTACAAAATCTCGCTTTCCTCACAGGTGAAAAGAAGCTCTCTGAAATCGTTTCTCAAAGCGAAAACATAAGCGTCATTTACAACAGCGTTGCCGCAGAAATTATCGGTGAGGATAAATTCGAAGGAATTAAAATCAAAAACACCGAAAATAACAGCGAAACTGTTTTAAGCGTAGATGCAGTTTTCGTTGCAATCGGACAGCAACCGAAGAACGGTGATTTTGCTTCAATCGTCAAGCTCGACGAAAGAGGTTACATCATCTGCGGCGAAGATTGTCTGCCACAAAGTGATGTTTGCGGTATCTTTGTCGCAGGCGACTGCAGAACAAAGAAGATACGACAGGTCGCAACTGCTGTTTCAGACGGTGCTGCAGCTGCTCTTGAAGCTTGCAATTATATCGACAGAATATAAAAATACTTTATATCAAAAATCAAAACAAGGAAATTCTTATCTCTTGACAGGTTAGAATCTCCTTGTTTTTTTTATTATAAACAAAAATACATTTACCCATAATAAGTTAAGAGGTGATGCTTTTTTGAATTTGATGATTCGTGCCGTAATAATATATGTTGTTGTAATGCTTGCTGTACGACTTATGGGCAAAAGGCAAATAGGAGAACTGCAACCCGGTGAGCTGGTTATCACGATACTGCTATCCGAGGTCGCTTCTATGCCGCTTCAGGGCGACGACTACCCTCTTTTATCAAGCCTTATGCTCATCTTCCTGTTTGTAGCTTTAGAGGTTATTTCCTCTGTACTCTCGCTTAAAAGCAGAACGTATCGCACCATAATTCAAGGCCACAGCGTTATGATTATCAAGGACGGAAAGCTGCTGCAAGACAACCTTAAAATGATACGCTACAGCGTTGACGACCTTTTTGAAAGTCTCAGGCAAAAGGATGTTTTCGACTTAAAAGAGGTAAAGTATGCTTATGTCGAAACGAACGGCGCGCTTAGCGTCGAGCTGAAAAAAGAACACAAGCCGCCCAGCGCAAAAGACCTCAATTTACCCGTTAAGGACAACTCATTGCCGTGTCTTGTGATAAGCGACGGACAGCTTATTAAAGAAGAATTCAGCGTTTGCAAAGCAAGCGAAGCACAAATAAACAAAATACTGCAAAAGCACTCAATACAGCAAAAAGACGTGCTTTTGATGACTCTCAGCAGCGACGGTGATGTTTGCATCGTCAAGAAGAAAGGATAAGCTTTATATGAAACGACCGGCTCTTTGTCTTGTTATACTTTTTCTCTGCTTTGCCGTGTGCTTTTATTCATACAAGCATCTTGAAAGAGTGTGCCTTGATATGGACGAAATTTTATCAACCTGCGTTCTTCAAATAAAAGACGAAGATTACGAAGCGGCAATAACCACAGCAGACTCTATAGAACAAGCCTTCCAAGAGCACAACAGAATAATAGGAATTATTGTGGGCGACGAAATAGTTGAAACCTTGCATAACAAAATACCAAGCATAAAGTATCACATCGAAGACAGCAATATTCAAAAGGCGCTTGAAATC
>CAZNQI010000204.1:0-2816 GCA_964575375.1 uncultured Faecalibacterium sp. | reverse complement strand
CATCAGCACAAAGTGTTTTTGCAAGCAAGCATCTTGCATTTTCCAAAAGCTCATACGCTTCAATGCCTTTTTCGTGAAGCGAGGACGGATTGCCCCAGCATTCATCTATAGCAAAATTTATTCGCTCTTTTGCAGAAAGGCAAAGTCGTGTAGTAGCACTGTTATCAAGATAAGCCTCCAATGGGCACACCTCCTCATCATAATTAGTACCATTATACTATAAAAAGAGATTTTATGCAATGAACTTAATAAAAAATAAGGGATATTTTTATTAATAAATCGTAAAATAATTTTAGCTATATTCAATAAAAAACTACCCAAAAGGAGAAATTTTAAAATGAGCAACAAAAGATATAAAACTCACATAAGAATAATCAGTCTGCTTTCCGTTATAAGCATACTTTTTTCAATTTCAACAATCGTTTATTATAACAAGTTAAACGAATTAAAAAGAGAAAAGCAAACAGCAACACAAAGAGCTCTTAGTGAGCTTTGCGAAAATTTAGACAGTATAACTGTCAGCCTGCAAAAAAGTATGTACACAGGAACAAAAGAAAAATTAAACGAAATAGGTAACGACCTCAAGGGTCAAACAAGCTGTGCTAAAATCAGTCTCGGACAAGTTACAAGTGAAGATATCATAACCGATGAAATATACAAATTTTTGTCGCAAATCGGCGCATACACGCTCTCGCTTTGCGGTGATAACGAAAAACTCACCCTAAGCGACGAAAACGCCGAAAGCTTAAAGCAGCTTTATGAATATTCAAAGGCTTTAAGCGAGGGAATGAGTGAGGTTCTTTCAGGATATTTCGACGGCTCCGTAAGCACAGAAAAAAATGTTTCTACATTAAAAAGTACCGAGGCAGAGCTTCCCGAAGATTTCAGCACAAGAGTAAACGATATTGAACAAAGCTTAACGGATTACCCCACCCTTATTTACGACGGCCCGTTCGCCGACAATGTTTTGAACACTGTTAAGGGTACAATGTTGAAAACTTCAAACGAAGTAACCCGTGAAGAAGCAAGAAATATAGCAGCAGAAATACTCGGTGTATCAGCTTCTTCGCTAAAAACCGAGCAGGACAACGTTTCGGATATTGAGCTTTATTGTTTTTCAAAAGGTGATGTAAGCATAGGTATAACAAAAAGGGGCGGTTTAGTGTGTTATCTTTTAGATCCGTACTTTGCATCGGAAGAAACCATTAGTGAAAAAGAAGCAATAGAAAGAGCGAAAAAATATCTTTCCTCACTTTCTTACACATCGCTTAAAGAAACCTATTACAGCATTTACGACGGCGTTTGTACAATAAACTTTGCGTACAGCGAAAACGATATCATTCACTACAGCGACCTTATCAAAGTAAGCGTTGCTCTTGACACAGGAGAAGTTACATCTTTAGACAGTACAACCTATCTCAAAAACCACCACGAGAGAGATATTTACGAGGAAAGCCTAACGATTGACGAGGCCAAAGCTATACTTTCTAAAAATCTTACCGTATTATCTCAAAAAAGTGCAGTTATTCCGATGGAAACAGGTCTTGAAAGCTACTGCTATGAATTTCACTGCAAGGATAACGACGGCAACGAGGTATTGGTTTATATAGATAAAGCAACCGGTCAAGAAAGAGATATTCTTTTGCTTTTATATGCAGACGGTGGTGTGCTGACAAAATAAAATTTCAACGCTTCAAAAAAGCTGCCCGCAGGGCTCGGCGTGCGACAGCACGCGCGACGAAGTCGCTCGAGCCCTGCGGGCAGGGGGCGCCGAACCGTGTGCGTGCGACGGCACGCACATTTTCTTTTCGTGCGAAAAGAAAATCCTGCGATGGCTTCGCCATCGCAGGACGGTTCGGCGCCCCCTCGCGGCGACCTGCAGTCGCCGCCGCACCAAACTAAATCATTTATCAAAGCTTTCTGAAATCACTTACTCCATGCTTACAAATAGGACAAATGAAATCCTCGGGCAGTTCGTCCCCCTCGTAAACATAACCGCAAATTTCACAAACATAACCACTCTTTTTTTCCTGTGGCTTCGGCTTTACGTTCTTGTGATAGTAGGAATATGTCATCGTAGGTGTTTGACTTATAATTCCCGTGTCTGTAATTTTACAAATGAAAAGTCCGTGGCTGTCCAAATCAACATAGCTTTCAACCTCTAAGGATATAAAAGCGTTTACATACTCTGCCGGGAAAACAAGACCGTTTGCCGTGCGATACGCCTTAACGTTTTGAAATTTATCTGTATCTCTGCCGCTTTTAAAACCAAACTGCTCAAAAAGAGAAAACGGTGCATTTTCGCTTATCGGACAGACATTCATTTTTCTGCTTTGTAAAATCGCATCGTGCGAAAAATTAGCCTTGCTGACACCTACAGCGATTCTGTTAGGTGAATTTGAAACCTGCGAAACAGTGTTTACAATAAGTGCGTTGTCCTTACCTTCACAGTTTAGAGTTACTACATAAAGTCCGTACTCTATTTTAAAAAGTGCCGTTAAATCAATTTGCTGAGCCATAAAATCATATTCCTTTCTTAATAGCCTTAGTCTACTTACATTTTACCCATATATAGTTTTAAAATCTATTATCACTTTCAATAAATTTTTTAATTTTAAACTTGTTAAAAATGAGCAATATTCTAAAGATTAAATTTAAACAAAAAAACTATTGAAATCAAAGTGATTTTCTATTATGATATATGATAGCGAAAAGTTGGATATTTCTATTCGGCTTTTAAATAAAACTATGGGGTGATAAATTGAAAGTACAATTTACAGAAACGATACTTCGAGACGCGAATCAGTCATTGATAG
>CAZNQI010000203.1:0-2846 GCA_964575375.1 uncultured Faecalibacterium sp. | reverse complement strand
AAGGAGTAAAGCGCAAAAACGAGCGATATGAAGCTTGCTTTGACGAGACAGAGGGGTAAATCGCCCCTTCTTTAAAGGGCTTTTAAATGCAAAATACTGACCGTACCATTCAATGCTCATCACTTATCACTCACTGTCGAGTGGATTTCACATCTGCAAGCAGATACTTCACCGACAAAGCCTTTCTCCGATTGTCGATTTTTAAAAATCGACCACAAATCAGTACATAGCCACAAAAAATAACACACATATTTTACGGAAAATATGATTTGTTGAATTTTAACATTATTGGGTGTGATTTTTTGTTAAAAAGGTCGAAGATGAGGCTTTTCAAAAGAAAAAGAAAAAATGTTTTTATTAAAAGAATAAAAACTACTTGACTTTTTGTTAAAAATATTGTAATTTTATATGGTAAATGACTGCGTGTTGTATTGCAAGACGAGCCATTATTACGGAAAAAGTGTAAAGAAAGACACAAAATTTTTTGAAAGGGGTTTTTATAACCATGAAGAAAGAAATTAAGGTTGTTGCTATTGTACTTGTAGCTCTCGTTATATTCTTAGCAGGCTTCGGTATCGGCTCATCAAAAGGCATTAACGTTGTAGTTAAGCACGAAGGTACAGTAGCAGAAGTTGTAGCAACAACACAGGCAACTACAGTAGCAACTACAGTGGCTACTACAGAAGCTACTACAGTAGCTGTAACAGAAGCTACAACAACAGCAGCTCAAACAGGCGACACAACAACAGCAGCTCAAACAGGCGACACAACAACAGAAGCTACAACAACACAGGCAGCAGAAACAGGCTCAAGCATCCCTTCAACTCCTGCTGAAGTAGTTGCTAAGTACAATGAAGTTGTTAACGCAGCTAAAAAGGCTACAAACATAACAATCCACAAGTATGCAACAGTTAACCTTGAATGTACATCTTGCTCACTTGCAATTGCAAAGCCGGTTGTTAACGCTGCTCTTCCTGTTCTTGCAAAGCCAACCGATTGGACAAGAACATACGTTGACGGCAAGCACACAGAAGGCGATCAACAGCTTAACGACGTTATTCCTCCTTCAGGTAAGGAATGCTTACTTACAGAGGGTGATGTTTCAACAGCAACAGCAACAGCTAACGCTGACGGCAGTTACGAAATCAAGCTTGTAATCAAGGCTGAAACATCAACATTTAAAGACGGTAACACAGTTAACCCTGTTTCTCACGAAAAGGCTATGAGCCCACTTAACCTTGCAACATTGGAGCTTCCGATTGAGGGCGCATCTATCACAGATGCAGATATGAACTACCCGGGCGCAACTTGCGAAGCAAGTGTTGGTGCAGACGGCAGACTCACAAAGCTTCACATCTATCTTCCTATGGACGGTGAAGGTTCAGGCGGATACAAGGGTATGAGCCTCAGCGTTGGTATCGCAGGCGATATGGACGACTCATTTGAAATCACATACTAAGTTAATCTTAAAGGTGTCTTCCGTTTGGAGGACACTTTTTTATGCTTTGTAATCGGTGGTGCTTTAGAAATTTATAACCCCATAACATTTGTAATAACGCATAAAATTAGTGTTTGCAATTTAAAATTGTAATGAAAGATAAAAATATTAAAAAACACTTGACTTTTATAATCATTTGTTGTAGATTTATAGAGTAAATAGCTATGTAAAATAGTATTGTTACGGCAAAAAAACGCGTTAGAAAACGCAAATATTGAAAGGGGTTTTAGTATCCATGAAGAAAGAATATCGAGCAATAGCTTTTGTGCTTGCAGGTATTATTTTGTTCACAGTTGGCTTCGGTCTCGGCGGACTTAATAACATTGCTGTTGACGTTGAGGGCGGCAGCGTGCAGGTAGCAGCTACAACAACACCTACTACACAGCCTACAACACAGCAAACAACTGTAACAACAACACAACCAAGTACAGAGCCTACAACAGTACAGACAGCTGATACCACTACAACAGTTGTAGCTGACACAACAACTACTACAGTGGCAGACACAGGCATCAGTGTTCCTGCAACTCCGGCAGAGGCTTGTGCAGCTTATTGTAAGGCAGTTAACGATGCAAAGGCTTACACAGGCAACGCATCTGTTCGCAGAATTGAGCAAATTGATGTTGGCGTTGACAGCTGCTCGGTTGCTATTCTTACATCTGTTCTTGACAGTGTTGTAAGAAACTTTATTAAGAGCTCAGACGAAACATTTGAAATTACAAACGGTACTTACACAAACAGCGATGGCGAAACAAGAAATATGAACGACAGACTTTATCCGGGTGGAAGAAATGTAACTGTAGCAGAGGCAAATGTTACATCAGCAACCGCAACAGCTAATGCTGACGGCGGATATACCGTTACTCTTAAGTTCCCTGCTGAAACATCTGATTATGCAAACGGCACAACATCCTCAGAGCCTACAAACCACATGACAGCAATGGATCCTCTTAATCTTGCAACTCTCAGTCTTGATCCTATTGAGATTATCAGTGCAAATATGAACTATTCCGGTGCAACTGCTGATGCAACTGTTGACGCTGAGGGTAAGCTTGTGAAGCTTCACATCAACCTTCCTCTTAACGGTACAGGTGAAGGTGGTAAGGGCTCTCTTACTGCAGAAATCGGCGTTAGCGGCTTCATGGATACAACATTCGAAATTACATACAAATAAGATGCTGTTTTAAGCTGAAAGCACTTCTCGAAAGAGGGGTGCTTTTTTGTGTGAGGTGGCTGAAAGTGAGGAGCTTGGGAAAGTAGTTAAGCAGTAGAGTAGTGAAGCAGTAAAGGAAGTTAGGAGTCAGAAGTTAGAAGTGAGGAGTTTGAATATTTGCTCTCTCAAAGAAGG
>CAZNQI010000202.1:0-2887 GCA_964575375.1 uncultured Faecalibacterium sp. | reverse complement strand
TGAAAGGGGAGATGTCTGCCGAAAGGCAGACAGAGGGGTAATACTCCCTCAAAGATGGAGCCATTAAAAGCCTTCCTCACTGAGGAAGGTGTCAGCCGTATGGCTGACGGAAGGAGTAAAGCTCAAAAATGAGCGATACGTAGCTTGCGACGACGAAGCGAAGCAGATACATCATTGCAATGTCGTTCCTTAACGACTTTGCTTAAGGAGGTTATAATGAACGAAAAAAATAAAAGAAAAAATACCATTTTTAAGATAATTAGTGCTATAATAATATTGTCTATAGCTTTTTCGGTAGCATTTTTTGGCTTTTCGTCTTTGCTTAAGACATTATATCCAATGAAATATACAAATACTGTCGATAAAATTACCGAGCAATATAATCTTTCAAAATTTTTTGTGTATGCAGTTATTAAGTGTGAAAGTAATTTCGATACAAATGCTGTTTCCTCAACGGGAGCGAGAGGGCTTATGCAGATTATGCCCGATACTTTCGATTGGATAAGCTCGAAGCTGGGGAAGGATGAAAGCTTTGAAAATGCGTTTTCGTATGAAATATCAATTGAATACGGTTGCTATTTTTATTCGTATCTTCTTGAAAAGTACGAAAATGAAGCAGTTGCCGTTGCGGCATATCACGCAGGAATGACTAATGTTGACAAATGGCTTAAGGACAAAGATTATTCACTTGACGGTAAAACGCTATACGATATACCGTTTCCTACAACTAAAAAATACGTTGATAAGGTTTTAAAAACCAAAAATATATATCAAAATTTATATGGGTAATACTTTACCCGACGGAAAGGAAGATAAATATGTCAAAAGAAAAATCAGCAGCAGAGCTTCTCAGTGAAGAGCTTTGCTACAAAAAGGAACACTTCAACGTGCAGATGAGTGAAGAAGAAATTAAAAAAGCAGATGACTTTTGCGAGGGCTACAAGGACTTTTTAGCAAAAGGAAAAACAGAAAGAGAGTGTGTTGAATATTGTATTGAACACGCTATAGCTCTCGGCTTTACGGAATTCGACAAGACAAAGTCTTATAAGCCGGGCGATAAGGTATACTATAACAACAGAGGTAAGTCTGTCATTCTTGCTGTTATAGGTAAAAACGGTGTTAAGAAGGGTGCAAGGATTGTTGCATCACATATTGATTCCCCTCGTCTCGACCTTAAACCTACACCGCTTTATGAAGATGGTGAGCTTGCTTATTTCAAGACACATTATTACGGCGGTATTAAAAAGTATCAATGGGTTGCAATGCCTTTGGCACTTCACGGTGTTATCATTAAGGCAAACGGCGAAAGCGTTAAGGTTTGTATCGGTGAAAACGATGATGAGCCGAAGTTTGTTATCACGGATTTGCTCCCTCACCTCGGAAAGGAGCAGAGCAAGCGCACTCTTTCAGAGGGTATTAAGGGCGAAGAGCTTAACATTCTCATCGGTTCAAGACCTTTCAAGAGCGATAGCGGCAGTGAGCTTGTAAAGCTTAACATTTTGAAGCTTCTCAACGAAAAGTACGGCATTATCGAAAAGGACTTTATCTCTGCAGAGCTTGAGCTTGTACCTGCACTCCCTGTTTCTGATATCGGCTTTGACAGAAGCCTTATCGGTGCTTACGGCCACGACGACAGAGTTTGCTCTTATCCTGCGTTTAAGGCTGTTACCGAAATTGAGCTTCCCGAAAGAACGATCATTACGGTTCTTTCCGATAAAGAGGAAATCGGCTCTGACGGTAATACAGGTCTTAACTCATCTTATCTTAAGTATTTTGTTCACGACCTTGCAAAAATCGACGGCATAGACGGAAGAGACGCACTTTCAATGTCCGAATGTCTTTCGGCAGATGTTAATGCCGGCTTTGACCCTACATTCCCGAGTGTTCACGACAGATACAACTGTTGCACACTTAACCACGGCGCAGTTATAACAAAGTACACAGGTGCAAGAGGTAAGTCGGGCACATCCGATGCAAGCGCTGAATTTGTGGGTAAGGTTCGCAGAATTCTTGACGGTGCAAATGTTTCCTGGCAGATAGGTGAGCTCGGTAAGGTTGACGAGGGCGGCGGAGGAACGGTTGCAATGTATATTGCAAACCTAGGCGTTGATGTTGTTGACCTTGGTGTTCCCGTGCTTTCAATGCACGCACCGTATGAAATCGTTGCAAAGGCTGATGTATACAGCACATACAGAGCTTGCTACGAATTCTTTAAGGCTGAATAAATAGGCATACTGCCGTTGGGGCAGACAAAAAGCAGGTATTTTGAAGTGTTTTCACCTAAAAGTACCTGCTTAATAATTCGGGACAGCTTTGGTGTGCGCTTTTGCACAAGCTTTAGCTGTCCGGTTTTTCTTAAAAAGAGGAAAAATTGAGTTGGGGCCGGCGCGAGCGCGCAGCGCTTTTTCCCTAAAGGAAAAAGCAGGGGCGAAGCCCCCTGCGCTGCTCGCGCTAAGGGGCGCCGAAACGTCAGGCGATGGAATCATCGCCTGCTTTTTGCTTTCGCGCGAAAGCAAAAAGGCTCGTGCGAGTTCTCGCACGAGCACGGTTCGGCGCCCCGTTGGGACTGCATCTTAGTGGGCAGCCCTAACCTAAACACCCGCTTTTCTCTTTAAAAGAAATTTAATTAGTTTCGTTAGGTTGTTGAAAGCTCGGACGACCCTACGGTACAATGAATTGCACCCTTACTGCTTCACTACTCTACTGCTTTACTGCTTAACTGCTTACTTTTTCTTTTTTTCGTCAAATTAGGTAAAAATATTTCGTTAAATTGTATTTACAATTTTGCATTTAAGTGATAGAATAACAGGTGGTAATGTTATTGCTAATAATATAAATTTCCAGGAGGTACAATCCAATGGCCAGAAAAATGAAAACCATGGACGGT
>CAZNQI010000201.1:0-2911 GCA_964575375.1 uncultured Faecalibacterium sp. | reverse complement strand
CTCGGCTTGGCACGGTATTACCTGCTATCTGCGGGGCAGACCGTAGGCTCTCTTAGTCAGTTACTTCGTCCGTGGGTTTGCTGCGTATCTCCCGGTAGGGCTTCACACAGCGGTCTTATTCAACTGATACCGTTAGCCTCAAATGAGACACCCCTGAGCAATGGGGTTCACAAGAAATGGACAAATCATTTATCCGAATTGATAGGATGCACTATCTTCGATTATTTGCAGAAACTCCTTGGCTTCGGCTTCTGCTATATGGCGAGGCTGGGGAGACTTGGAGCAGTAGCCCTCAAAGATAGAGGGAAGGGCTGCGTCCAAACGCTCCTTTTGTTTCCGACCAATCGCCCTACGGATGTTGTCTGCCTCGCTGCCGGACAGACCACAGATAAGCTGAAGGAACTTTATGGTGTCCTCCTGATAGATAAGATAGCCAAGGTTATCTTTCAACAGCTCGTCTATGATGGGGGATGGGTTGCTATGAGATTTACGGTCGAGCAATTCATCACGGTAGGAAGCACCGGAAGGACGAATGCAGGCCGTTACAAGAGACATATCAAATACACTTTGAGGTTTGAATCGCTTTAGGCTGTCGAACGCGAATGACGATTCAAACTGAAATATACCGATTGGGGAACGAAGCATATCTTCCCATACCGCTTCGTCATTCCAGTTTATTTCGTGAGACTTAGGATAAGGTATTCCTATAAGTTCACAGGCGTCTTTGATAATGCCGATATTCTTCAGGCCGAGTATGTCATACTTGACGAGACCGACTTCATGGACACACTCCATGTCGATAGAGAGTATTTCCTTGCCGTCCGAAATAAAGGTTGAATAATTGTCGCGGAGCGTGATGGGACTCGCAACGATACCGGCGGGGTGCATAGACTGAGAAACCACAACATCTCTCAAACCTTCGAGGTAATAGAACACCTCGGGGTATGCAGCCTTGGCCTTTTCGGGGTCGGCATCGTATTCAGCTTTGATTTGAGCTGCAGTCTTTATACTCCACGGGCTGCGCTTCTCAATCTCTTCGTTTTCTTTCTTCACAGCTTTAAGCTGTTCGGAATAGAACTTAGTTTTTATTTTGAGAAGAGAGGGGGAAAGCGATGCGAGAGGAATTTCATTACCCTTTGTGTCTATGTAGGAAAGAGAAGTATCGTCGGAACGAAGAACCTTCAGGATGTTTTTCAAAGTCTTTTCGTCCTTTAAATTCTCTCTGCACCAACGGACATGAAAGGCTCGGACTACTTCATCAACAAAGCCTTTGTCCTTGATTGTGCCAAGGGCAAGAATATATGCCGTTTTGGCAGGAGTGAAACGATTTATGATGTACTCGTAGACTTTATCGCGGTCAGCAGGAGCAACATCAATATCTATATCGCCTATCTCCTTTCTGTCCTCATTACAGAAACGAGAGAACACGGTATGCCATGTTTCGGGATTGAGGTCTGTGGTATTAGTAACGTAGGCTACCCGGCTTCCACCGCAGCTACCTCGGTTGAAACCTATAGGAATGCCGTTGGACTTACACCAAGTAACCAATTCTCCCATAAACAGCATGAATCCACTCATACCGATTTTGTCGAATACTCGGCACTCTTCCGCTATAGCGTCCTTGAATGCCTGTATCTGGTCGGGAGTGATAGCGCCGGAGGCTATCTTTTCGTTAAGGCCGTTTTCTATGGCCTTGGCAAACATCTCGCCGTCTTTCTCCCCGTAGAGAATTGGGTATTTAAAGCTGATATCCAGCTCGAAAGGCTCCACGGAAGCAGCCATTCTGTTCGTATTCTCTATGGCCTCAAGATAAAGTCTTTCGGGGAGAGCGCCTTGCGCTGCGAACATATCCACCAATTCGGGATATGATTTATAGGTAAGGTCAAACTCGTCCTCATTGGAAAACTCTATATGCTTGGCATCCTGCAAAAGAGTTCTGCATTCTGCCTTATAGCGGTTAAGGCTATGGGTATCGGTTCCGGCGATGAGAGGCTTGTCGTACTTCTGCGACAGCGCTGCGAGATGCTGATTATAAATGATTTGGTCTCGGCTGTTATGAGGCTGTATTTCAAGATAGTCATAATGCTTGACTAATTTTTCGTACAGCGGAGTGTGAGCCGACATACGGTTAAGCGGAGAGGAGAGACAAGCACTTATCTTGATAACGTTATCTGAGATAGCAAGGAACTCATCAAAGGTAATGCGGGGGTTATAATAAAAATGGTCATCTTGATAAGAGCGGCTGACAAGTGCGTTTATTTCCTGTAAGCCGGCGTAGTTACGGGCTAAGAGAACCGTATGGTAATTATCGCGCACTTTGTACTCGGAGGTCTCAATCCGTTCACCGTTTTTCACGGCAATATCGGTATGATATAACTTCTCGGTAAGATAGCACTCAACGCCGTGGATATACTTGATACCCGCCTCGTCACAAGCCATTTTCTTTTCAACCCAGTTGAAAACATTCCCGTGCTCGGTAAATGCAATGGCCTTTTGCCCGTACTCAACTGCTTTGGCTATATAGTCCTGAGCCTTTGTTGCGCTATCAAGCAAAGACATGTGGTTGTGGATATGGTAGACAACATAGTTTTCACTCATATCGCTGCTTTCCCCTCCTCGATAGTGCCGAACACCTCATCGTCGTTATGAAGCCGCTCACAACGGAGAGGCTTGGCATAGGTGTTTTTATCCCAGGAATATTGATGGTTATATTCCTCTTCGTCGGTGAAGAAGCGGCGGGAAACGGGGTCATAAAAAAGGCCGATGTCGATATTGGAACGACCGAACATACGGTCTTTGATTATGGTGACGATTACATCGTATTTAAGGAGCGCCTGTCTGCGCTCGGAGAACCTTGCGGAGTTTTCTCTATCCTCGGGTTTAATGCGGCGAAGAGCTATACTGCGATGGG
>CAZNQI010000200.1:0-2956 GCA_964575375.1 uncultured Faecalibacterium sp. | reverse complement strand
TCTTGCGGTGGTGCCGCATATATGAATGCAGGTGCATACGGCGGCGAAATGAAGCATGTTGTGCTTTCCTGCAATCACATAGACTTAAACGGTGAAGAGAGTAGCTTTTCTTCAGATGAACTCGACTTTGGCTATCGTCATAGTGCTTATTCAAATAAAAACTTAATTATAACCTCTGTTGTATTACAGCTTAAAAAGGGTGAAAAGGCAGAAATCGAAGCACAAATGAGCGAGCTTATCGGCAGAAGAAAGGCAAAGCAGCCACTTGAATATCCAAGTGCCGGCAGTGTTTTCAAACGCCCGGAGGGTTATTTTGCGGGGGCACTTATTGAACAATCGGGACTTAAGGGCAAGTCTATAGGTGGTGCAATGGTAAGCGAAAAGCACGCAGGCTTTATAATCAACTATAATAATGCAACAACTAAGGATGTTACCGATTTAATTAAATATTGTCAGGATATGGTTTCGCAAAAATTTGGCGTCTGTCTTGAAACGGAAATTAAGTTTGTTTAAAGAAAGCTTATGATAATAAAAGAAAGGAACTGCTGAAAAGCATAAGGTGGGTAAAATGTCTTTTTCTTCGCAAATCAAAGATGAACTTATAAAAATCGCACAAATGTCTGATTGTTGTGTTCACGCTATGGCGTACGGTATGCTTTTATTCGGCCGTTCTTTTAATGAGACAGATATTTCAATAATGACAGACAACAGAGCTGTTGCCGAAAAGTACTGTGAGCTTATCGAAAAAGTATGCGATGTTAAGGCAAAGATGAGTGTGTCGGATGCAGGTAAGGTTACCGTAAGTGTTCAAACTCTTGCTGAAAGAAAAAAGATATTATCTGTTTTTTCAAATTCGGGTAATGAAAAATTTATGAGAATTGACAGAGGCAACCTTTTAAATGAAAGCGGCGAAGGAGAAGAATCGGATGACGATATAGTTAACTGCTGCGATGCCTCGTTTTTAAAGGGTGCATTTCTTTCCTGCGGCACTTGCTCCGACCCGAACAAGAGCTATCACATTGAATTTGTTGCTCCTTTTAGAACCTTGAGCTTTGATTTATTGAAGATACTTACAGATTACGGTTTGAACGCAAAGCACATGGTCAGACGAGGAATTAATGTCATTTACATTAAAGACAGTGCAAGCATAGAAGAATTGCTTGCAAGAATGGGCGCTCATATAGCTTCAATGGAAATAATGAACATCAAAATCTATAAAGATGTAAGAAATCTTGCTAACAGAAGAAACAATTTTGATAATGCGAATCTTTCAAGGACAGTTGAAGCATCGTACGATCAGGTTGAAGCTATAGAAAAGCTGAAAAGCAGTGGGGCTTATCTCACTTTAAGTGATGATTTAAAGCAGATTGCCGAATTGAGAGTTGAAAATCCCGAATCAAGCCTTAGGGAAATCGGCGACCTTTGCAAGCCGCCTTTAAGCCGTTCGGCAGTTAATTACAGACTTAAAAGACTTATGGAAATTGCTACTAAAATAACAGATTGATTTTTTGGAGGAAGTTTATTTGAAAGATAAAAACTTTAGTGTTCCTCAAGAAGAACTTGAAAAACAAAAAGAATATACGGATATGGTGAAAACCGTTGTAGGCTCAAGATTTGCCGATAGAAAGCCATTGGCGTTTGTTCACACCTACGGTTGCCAGGGAAATGTTGCAGACGGCGAGCGTCTTAAGGGTATGCTTTATGAAATGGGCTACGATTTTTGCGACAGTGAAGAGCAGGCTGATTTAATTTTATACAATACTTGTGCTATAAGAGAACACGCAGAGGACAGAGTTTTCGGAAATGTGGGTGCATTAAAGCAGCTTAAAAAGCAAAAAGGCGACCTTATTATTGCACTTTGTGGCTGTATGATGCAGCAAAGCGCTGTTGCGGAAAGAATCAAAAACAGCTTCTCTTTTGTAGACTTGGTTTTCGGTACGCACGTTTCGTATAAATTACCCGAATTTGTATACAGATGTCTTTGCACAGGTAAAAGAGTGTTTGATATAACGGACAGCGACGGCAACATTGTGGAAGATGTGCCGATTAAAAGAGACGGTACATTCAAGGCTTGGATACCTATTATGTACGGCTGCAATAACTTTTGTTCCTACTGTATTGTACCTTATGTACGAGGCAGAGAGAGAAGCAGAGATTTTGATGCTGTAATAAAAGAGGTTAAAGAAGTTGTTGCTGCAGGATACAAGGAAATAACCTTGCTCGGACAGAATGTAAACTCATATAATAAGGATTTAAGTGAGGATAAGCGATTTCCTGCTTTGCTGAAAGCAATCAGCGAAATACCGGGTGATTTTATCATACGATTTATGACATCACATCCGAGAGATTGCACAAAGCAGCTTCTTGATGTAATGGCATCGAGCGAAAAAATTGCAAAGCACTTACATTTGCCTTTCCAATCGGGTAACGACAGAGTTCTTAAGGAAATGAACAGACATTACGACAGAGAGAAGTATCTTTCTCTTATAGATTATGCCTACAGTGTAATGCCTGACCTTTCAATAACAAGCGATGTTATTGTTGGCTTTCCGGGCGAAACCTACGAGGAGTTTTGCGATACCTTGTCGCTTATTGAAAAAGTTAAATATACATCACTTTTTACTTTTATTTTCTCACCGAGACCCGGTACAAAGGCATACGATATGCCTGACGAGGTAACAAGAGAGGAAAAGGGAAAGTGGTTTAAAGAGCTTACAGATTTGCAAGAAAGAATCGCTTCCGAAAGAACGGCTTCAATGAAAGGTAAAACCTACCGTGTTTTAGTTGAGGGAAAGGCCAAAGGCGAGGGTATGCTTTCGGGCAGAACTGAGGGTAACGTTATAATAGAGTTCCCCGGTAGCGAGGAGCTTATAGGCGAGTTTATAAATGTTACCGTAACAGATCCTAGGACGGGGATAGTTTACGGGTAAAGTAAAAAATAAAAACTCGTATGAGT
>CAZNQI010000199.1:0-2969 GCA_964575375.1 uncultured Faecalibacterium sp. | reverse complement strand
ATTTGAGAAGCTTTTGAAGCTCGTCTGCATCGTAGATAAAGCCGTCGCCGATAAGCTCGGTAATGTATTCGGAAAGCTCAGGGTTTGACTGACAAAGCCAACGTCTGTGAGCAATACCGTTTGTAACATTCTTGAACTTGTCGGGTGTAATTTTGTAGTATTCGTTGAAGAGAGTATCTTTGAGAATTTGGCTGTGAAGACCTGATACGCCGTTTACGCTGTGGCAAGCTGCAACGCAAAGGTTAGCCATTCTTACAACACCGTTTTCAATAATAGTCATATCGTATATTTTTGACTTATCAGCAACAGTTGCTTCAAGATAACCACGGTATCTGTTGTTGATTTCAACTATGATTTGGTAAATTCTCGGGATGAGAGTTTTTACAAGATCCTCAGACCAGCACTCGAGAGCTTCCTTGAGAACGGTATGGTTTGTGTAAGCAGCTGTCTTTGTAACGATGCTCCAAGCCTCGTCCCAGCCGTAGCCGCATTCGTCAAGCAAAATACGCATAAGCTCAGGGATAGAAAGCGTCGGGTGAGTATCGTTAATATGGATAGCGTTCTTTTCTGCAAAGTTTTCCATTGTGCCGTAGTGGCGAAGATGACGGCTTACAATATCCTGTACAGAAGCACTGACAAGGAAGTACTGCTGCTTGAGACGAAGGCTCTTTCCCTCGGGGTGATTGTCTGCCGGGTAAAGCACCTTGCTGATGATTTCAGCCATAGTTTGATGCTCTAAGGCTTTCATATATCTGCCCTGGTCAAAGTCGCGCATATCAATGTGAGGAGCCTTGCTCTTCCAAAGACGAAGCACGGAAATTGCTTTGCCGTCCTTACCTGCAACATACATATCGTACGGAACAGCGAGGATATCTGTTGTGTTTCTGTATTCAACTGCGTGGTATTGGTTATCCCAATTTTCTTCGATGTAGCCACCGAATTTAACAGTGAACGTATCCTTTTCTTTGGGAGTGAGCCATACCTCACCGCCGGGGAGCCAGAAATCGGGCAATTCGGTTTGAACACCGTCGATGAGCTTTTGCTGGAAGATACCGCATTCGTAAAGAATGGAGTAGCCCATACCGTAAAAGCCTTGTGTTGCAAGACCGTCGAGATAGCAAGCTGCAAGACGGCCGAGACCACCGTTGCCGAGACCGGCATCAGGCTCGCAATCGTAAAGCTTTTCAAGCTTGATGCCGTAATCTTTTAGTGCATCTGTGAAAACCTTTGTAAGATTGAGATTGAAAAGGTTGTTTTTGAGTGAGCGGCCCATAAGGAATTCCATACTGAGATAGTAAATTTTCTTTGAATCCGATTTCCTTGCATCAGCTCTGAACTCACGAAGACCCGAATGCATAAGATCTCTGACAACGAGAGCTAAAGCCTTATAGTATTGCTCGTTGGTGGCTTCGTCGGTGCTAACGCCGAAGAAGTGAGAAAGCTTACCGGAAATAAGTTCTTTTGCTTGTTTCTTTGTAAGTGAATAATTCATACAAAACCTCCAAATTTATTTCAAAAATAACATTGATTTTTTGATTTATATGGTTATTTTATACTAAAATTCGATAAATTTCAATAGTAATATAAAAAAATACACTCGTTATAGCATATATTTGGCATTTATTTACTTTTTTATACCGAAATGCGCCACTAAAGCGTCGTAATCTTTAGCGGAAATTTGAGTTATACTGCCGTGTCTCGGTGCAAAGTCCATACTGTATTCGCTTTCCGGGACTGCTTCAAAATTGTGAAAGTCGGTTGTCCTTTGCATAAAGAATCTGCCCTTTGAATATTCGTCCATAACCATAACCCAAGTATCGCTGTTGTCTATTTGGTACATTTCGCTGCCTTCTACACCGCTTTTTGCCAGGGACACTATAACCGGCTCATCTTCATACGGACCGTTTAAGCTGTTGCTTGTAACATAAGCGATAGTTTGGTCCTCGTCGTGCTTGAAGTAAAGATAGTAGAGCTTTTCTTTTTCATTATATATTATATCCCCGTCGATGGTTTGGATATCACGAATATACAAAGGCGTCGGCTCGGTTATTGTTTTAAAGTCGGTTGTGTATGCGTAGTACATACCTGCAGTGTTATGCTCCTTCGTGGAATGAGCCCAGTAAATCATATACTGCTTTTGCTTTTCGTCCCACATAGCTTGAGGTGCCCAAGCTCTTGTGGTGTTTTTGTATTTTTCGCCCAGAGCAGCGATATCAATAATAGTTTCATCTACCCAATCAATGAGATTTTTTGAACGCCACACAACTAAAGCGTGGTTAGCTTCCCAGCCCTCGATACACTTCATATCGGTGCCTATTATATAATAGTATTCATCGTTTCCTTTGAAAATGTAAGGGTCTCGAACACATTTTTTGCCTTTTGTTTGCAAAATAACAGGCTCGTCGTTATTGAGTGGCTTGAAGTTATAGCCGTCCTCGCTCACGGCGAAGTGTATTCTTTCCTGTTCGGGCTCGTTGCCTTTGAAGTAGGCGAAAAGGTATTTTGTTTGGGACATAGCAATTCTCCTTTTTGCGTTATAGTGGAATTATATCAAAAAGTGTTTTGTTATACAACAATAGAAGCGAAATTTTTATACTATTTATATATAAAGAGTTTTTTGGACGCGGGGGAATGGGTGCAGGAGGGAAACGAAAACGCCGCCTATACAGTAAATAGGAAAAAGAGCAATCTCGTTTGAGGTTACTCTTTTGTGATAGAAAGCCTATTTGTTGATTTTGGGGTTATCGGTTATACCGAGTAAGTAGTCAATTGAAACATTGTGAAATCTTGAAAGCTTTATAAGAATCTCTGTGGGTATGTCTCTTTGACCTAACTCATAGTTGCTGTAAACCTGTTGAGAACAAAACAGTGCTTCAGCCATTTGCTTTTGAGTTAAATCTTTATCTTCTCTTAAATCTCTGATTCGTTGATATATCATCTTTATCACCGTGTTCATTATATTCAACTGC
>CAZNQI010000198.1:0-2991 GCA_964575375.1 uncultured Faecalibacterium sp. | reverse complement strand
TGAAGTATTGTTTATAGATTTTTATGTTTTCAATTTTGCTGATTGCCTCATTACTTGCAGTGCGATAATAATTATAATATATCAGATTTATTTATTGTTTAAGACGAGAAAAGCAAAGACATAAGGCGGAAAGGAAATGCAAATGGTTGATGCACATATTATTGTGGTAGACGAAAGTACACAAGGTATGCGAATTGATAAGGTTATTATGCAATTCCTTGAAGATATGAGCCGTTCTGCGATTCAAAAGATTATCGATGAAGGTAATGTTAAAGTAGGAAATATTGTTGTAACCAAAAATTATAAGACGAGACTCGGAGATAAAATAACAGTCGTTAAGCCGAAGCCGCGAGAGCTTGAGGTTTCAGCAGAGAATATTCCTCTTGATATACGGTATGAGGACGACGACCTTTTAGTTGTAAACAAGCCAAAAGGAATGGTTGTACACCCGGCTGCGGGAAACTATGACGGTACATTGGTAAATGCGCTGTTATATCATTGTAAAGGCTCGCTTTCGGGCATTAACGGTGTTATAAGACCGGGTATTGTCCACAGAATTGATAAAGATACAAGCGGCTTACTTATAGTTGCAAAAAACGACTTTGCTCATATCAATCTTGCCGAGCAGATAAAGGTGCACTCCTTTAAAAGAGAGTATCAAAGTGTAGTTTACGGAACCTTTAAGGAATTGACAGGTAAAATTGATGCACCAATCGGCAGACATCCTGTTCAAAGAAAGATGATGGCTGTAACGCAAAAAAATTCAAAAAATGCAATAACGCATTATGAAGTTTTAAATCAGTACGGTTCGTTCTCGCACTTAAAATTAAGGCTTGAAACGGGGCGTACACACCAAATAAGGGTACACATGGCCTATATAGGTCATCCCGTTGCGGGAGACGGAGTATACGGCCCTAAAAAAGTAATAGAATATTTGGGTGGTCAGTGTTTACATGCAGGTTTAATCGGCTTTGTACACCCGAGAAGTAATAAATATATAGAAGTTAGCAGTGAATTACCTTTGTATTTCACGGATTTCCTTAGGAGGATAGACAAAAATGGATAAAGAAAAAATCGACTTATCGTCATGGCTTATAGCATCAGATATTGACGGTACAATTAACAACAAGGCAAGAAAATTAGTTAAAAGAAACTATGATGCAATTCACAAATACGTATACGAGCATGGCGGAAACTTCACTCTTGCATCCGGCAGAAGTCCGTATTCTATGAGAAAGCATTTTAAGAGACTTGATATTGAAGACGGAAAAGCTGTTGTTATTAACGGTGCAGGAATTTATGATTTTGCCGAGGAAAAAATGATATGGACAAGCCCGCTTAATGAGTATTGTATTGATATGATAAGAAAGTCCGTAAAAAAATTCCCGACCCTTGCCTTTCAAGTAATAACAGATAAATATGTATATATTTTCAGACCTACTCCGTCAGCGAGAATACTTGCAATTAATGCGAAATTACCTATAAAATATTTTTACAACTTTGAATCAATCCCAAAGGACAATTGGTATAAGGTTATTTATACGGCTATACCGCCTGCAATTAAACTTGTAAAAAAATATATTGAAGGTATGTCGAATACAACAGAAAATCTTATGCTTTCATCGCCTTGGAGCTATGAAATGGTTAACGAGGATACTAATAAAGGCGTTGCTGTTTTAAAGCTTGCTGAAATTTTAGGCGTTGATAAGAATAAAACTGCCGCAATTGGTGATTATTATAATGATTATGAAATGCTCAAAAAGGTAGCTTTACCTGCTTGCTGTGGTCAAGCTCCGAGCGATATGAAGAAAATCGCAAAATTTGTAGCAGGTCATTGTAATCAGGGCGCAGTTGCAGATTTAATCGAGTATATTATTAAAAACCATAATAATTTTTAAGGAGGAATTAAATATGGAAGAAAGTAAGAAAAAGGCGCTTAAAAAAATTGCCGTTAATGTTCGTAAGGGCATTATAGAAGGTACTTTTAACGCTAAGTCGGGACATCCGGGTGGTTCACTTTCAATTGCAGATATTATGACATATCTCTATTTTTCGGAAATGAATGTTGATCCGCAAAATCCCGATGACGAAAACAGAGACAGATTAGTTCTCTCTAAGGGACACACAGCTCCTGCATTATATGCAGCTTTGGCACTTAAAGGCTTTTTCCCTTATGAGCTTATCAAAACTCTCAGAAAACCCGATTCAATTCTTCAGGGTCATCCGAGTATGCGTTACACTCCGGGCGTTGATATGAGCACAGGCTCACTCGGTCAAGGTATTTCTGCGGCTTGCGGTATGGCTCTCGGTGCAAAGCTCAAGGGTAAAGACTACAGAGTTTTCGCTATTTTGGGCGACGGTGAAATTGAAGAAGGTCAAGTTTGGGAGGCTGCTATGTTTGCAGGTAACCGTAAGCTTGATAATCTTGTTGCTATCGTTGACTACAACAATCTTCAAATCGACGGCTCTCTTGACGAGGTTAACTCACCGTATCCTATTAAGGAAAAGTTTGAAGCTTTTGGTTGGAATGTTGTTGAAGTATACGGACATCGTTTCACTGCTATTGAAAGAGTTTTTGAAAAAGCAAAAGAGTGTAAGGGTAAACCCACTTGTATCGTAGCTAAAACCGTTAAAGGTAAGGGCGTATCGTTTATGGAAAATCAATGCGATTGGCACGGTAGTGCCCCTAATGCACAGCAGTACGAACAAGCTATGGCAGAGCTCGATGCAGCTTTAGCTAAATTGGAGGTGTAATTATGGCAGATGTAATTAAATGTGCAACTCGTGATGCATACGGTGCAGCTTTAAAGGAGCTTGGTGAAAGAGACGATATTCTCGTTCTTGACGCTGACCTTGCAAAAGCAACAAAGACAATTACTTTCAAAAAGGCTTTTCCTGATAAATTCATCGATTGTGGTATCGCTGAGGGTAATATGATGGGTATTGCAGCAGGTCTTGCAACAACAGGTTATACTGTTTTCGCTTCTTCTT
>CAZNQI010000197.1:0-3005 GCA_964575375.1 uncultured Faecalibacterium sp. | reverse complement strand
GCTTTGCGTAAGGGATACCGTTTCTCCCATATCATTTGTTCTGGTAAGAGGGGCTTCAATCAGCTTAAAGCCGACATAAATATCAACAAAAGCCTCTTTAAGCTCCCACTCGTCGGTAGGCTCTTTGCCGTTTTCGCCGTAAAGCGTATTGATGTATTGCTTTATTCGGTAATCGTACAAGGTAATCTCGGTTATGTCGCTTTTTGCAACGCCTATACTGTTGTAGTATGAAGAAAACAAGCTCCATATATTTTCGGTGTCCTCGGCTGCACTTTTTTTGTAGTTTGTTGAAAGAGACTTTGTTTCGTCCTTTATTTTTGCGGCTGCATAAAGTTGGGCAAGCTCATTGACCTGTTCAATTACTTCGTCTTTATTTTCCGTGTCCACGCCGTACAGATTCGGATAAGCGAGAACATGGTTAAGATAGTATGTGTACACTCCGCTTGAAACGCCGACATCTTCGATTTGCAAAACATATCTTTTTGAAGAGGAACAGGCTGAAAGAAAAGAGAGTATAAGCATCAGCGAAAAAGAAATACAGAGAAGCTTTTTCATAAAAGAAGAATTCCTTTCACAAATCTTTTTATAATTATACATCATCTTTGGTAACTTGTCTACAAATTTAATCTTTTTAACCTTTTTTCTCGAAATTTACTTGACTTATTGAAAAAGAACTGATATAATTCGTAATTGTCGCAGTATGCACAAAGCATATTGTACATTCCTTGCTCCGCAAAGTAAATCGTGGGGCCAGAGACCATAAGGAGGTAAAAAGAAATGAACAATTATGAGACAATGTTCGTATTTTCAGTTGCAAAGGGTGAAGAAAGCGTAAAAGCTCTTGAAGAGAAGTTCGCAGACCTTGTTAAGGCTAACGGTACTCTCACAAGCAGCGCACCTTTCGGCAGCAACGACGGTGTTCGCACACTTGCTTATCCTATCAACGATGAAACAAGCGGCGCATACGTTCTTATGAACTATGAGAGTGCTCCTGAGTTCCCTGCAGAGCTTGAGCGTATCGCAAAGATCACAGACGGCGTTCTTCGTGTTCTCACTATCAGAAAATAAGGAGGAGCAAAGATGCTTAACTGTGTAACACTTATGGGTCGTCTTGTTGCAGACCCCGAACTTCGCACAACTACAACAGGTAGAAGTGTATGTTCTTTTTGTATTGCTGTTGACCGTTCATTTGTTAAAGCAGGTGAACAAAGACAAGCAGACTTCATCAATATTGTTGCATGGGAAAACACAGCAAACTTTGTAAGCAGATACTTCACAAAGGGTTCTATGATTGCTATTCAGGGTCAAATTCAGACTCGCAGTTACGAAGATAAGAACGGCAACAAGAGAACAGCATTTGAGGTTATCGCAAGAGAAGTTTCTTTCTGTGGTTCAAAGAATGACTCTGCACCTGCAGCAGTTGCTCCGGCAGCACCTGCAGTTCCACCGTCATACCAAAGTGCAACACCAAGCGATTTTGAAGAAATCGACGACGATGAAGATTTACCCTTTTAAACTAAAATACTAACAGGAGGTTTTTCTCATGGCATACGAAAAAGGCAATCGCCCGAACAGAAAGTCTCGCAAGAAGGTTTGTGCTTTCTGCGTAGATAAAGTTGAAGCAATCGACTACAAAGATGTTCAGAAGCTTCGTAAGTTCACATCGGACAGAGCAAAGATTCTTCCGAGACGTGTAACAGGCACATGCGCTCGTCATCAGCGTGAACTCACAACAGCTATCAAGCGTGCACGTCAGGTAGCTCTCATGGCTTACACTGCAGACTAATTTCTCGCGTGATAAGGCAACATAAACGTATAATAAAATCGCACCTGCAAAGGGTGCGATTTTTTATATACTCGACCTTTTTGTACCCACTCGCAGTACCAAAGCAAAAGGTTAACAGTAAAAGTAAAGCTCCCACCCGTTTACACGAATGGGAGCTTTGTGTTTACTGCTCAATTTAGCAACAATGTAATTTAAATGATATATTTACCCACGGTAAATATGATATAATATCCGTTCCTTCATATGTCGCAGGCATGGGACTGCCCACTAAGCGCAGACCAAAAAGCAAAACAAAAGCAGATGTGTTTCAGCTTAATTTTTTACTGAAATACATCTGTTTTGTTTATTATATGGAATTTTGTTTTGTTGCATAAAAATAATTTTTGCCTTTTTTATGGCCTTACTTCCCAATTTTGAAGCAAAACAGTTCGTTCGGTCATTCACGCAACAACTCGATAAATTGGGATTTATTGTTATAAATCAATATCAAATTCGTACTTATTATCAATAAGCACATAGTTTATATTATGATTTTGAGCAAGCTCTAAAATGTGTGCGTTATCAGTAAGCACACTTTCAAAAGTACACTCTTCATCTTCTCCGCGATTTTCAATGATACTTGCATATTCCTTTATGTCTGCAAAGTGATTTTTTATATAGTGCTCACTCATTACAAGACAATAGTATCTAATGTTATCAAGATATTCACTTTCAAAATCCTTTGACCAGTCAAAAGGAATATAACACCCTTCGACAATAAGATTTTGTTTATTCTCTATGGCGGTTTTAACCATTTCGCAAACAATTGGCCATAAATATGCCGTGAGGTCTGCATCATCACTCAATGGTGTAAGTTCTGTATTATCGCTACGAATTAAACCCATTTTCAAATGGTCTATTGACAGATACGGATATTTATATTTTTCAAGTAGTTTTTGGGCAAGTGCTGTTTTTCCTGTGTGCGATGCACCTGTAATTAAAATTATCATTGCTTTCATCCTTGCAAGTTCTTATTTATCGAAATGATTATACCATACATAATCTGAATTCACAATAGAGTGTGAGTGTTCCGCCCTAACCTTTTCACTATTACTTCTTACCTATTACTTTCCAAAAATCGACACAAAGGTTAGTGAAGAGTGAATAGTGAAGAAGTAAGAAGTAAAAATCGACGAACTTCTGTCGAAATTCGTCGATTTTTGGAGCTGCTAACCGGATT
>CAZNQI010000196.1:0-3081 GCA_964575375.1 uncultured Faecalibacterium sp. | reverse complement strand
GCTTCTATTTTTTCGCCCTGTTCCAGAACCTCACTTATTTTATACGGTAAAAGGAAAAGCTGCTTTATATACTCGTTTTTTTGCTTTTCATCTGTCAGGCCTTTTAAAAACGAAAGATATATTCCAAAAAGACACAGCACCCCCACTTGACAAGTGTATGCCTTTGTTGTAGCAACTGCAATTTCACTTCCTGCAAGGGTATGAACAACCGCCTCGCTCTCACTTTCTATCGTACTGAAAGGTACATTCACAACGGCTAATGTCTTTGCACCCTTTTCTTTTGCCTTTACAAGTGAGACAAGAGAATCTGCCGTCTCACCGCTTTGGCTTATTACGATAAACAATGTTCGCTCATCGCAAAGCAGCTTTTTATATCTGTATTCACTTGCAATTTCACACATTACAGGTATCTCTGACAATTCTTCAATTACATATTTACCTAACATACCTGCATGGTAAGCCGAGCCGCAGGCAACTATTTCTATTTTGTTTATGTTGAGCAGCTCATCATCGGGTACAAAGAAAGCGTTTTTTGTAAAATCGTTGCCGTCAAGAAAGCTCATAAGTGTTCTTTTAAGAGCTTGTGGCTGTTCAAAAATTTCTTTTAGCATATAATGAGGAAATTTGCCCTTTGAAGTGCTGTCTGAACTTATTTGAAAAATTTTTTCGTCTTTCACTATACTTCTGGCTTTACTGTCAAAAAAAGAAAGATTGTCTGACCTTACAACGGCAAACTCTCCGTCCGACAGCTTACAGAAGCTTTTGCAATCTGTTAAAGCTGTAATATCGGAGGCTGCAAAGCAGGCAGTATCATTCTTCCCGAGAATTAAAGGACTGCCCTTTTTGGCACAAATAATTCTGTCCGGAAAATCTCTGCACAAAACAGCAATAGCAAAAGAGCCCTCAAAACACTCGCAAGCATCTATGACTGCTTTTAAAAAATCTCCCTCGTAATACTTTTCTATCATATTCGGTATAACTTCCGTGTCCGTTTCGGAATAAAAGCTTATACCGTCGCTTATAAGCTGTCCTTTCAGCTTTTCGTAGTTCTCTATTATACCGTTGTGTACAACAAAAAAACGACCGCTTTGGCTTTTGTGAGGATGCGCGTTTTCTTTTGACGGTGCACCGTGCGTTGCCCATCTTGTATGTCCTATACCACAAGAATATCCGTTTCGCTTTTTCTTTTCGGCAACAGATTTAAGAGCGCTTATCTTTCCTTTTTCTTTCACTATATCAATACCTTTTTCGTTTATAAGGGCAATACCAGAAGAATCGTAACCTCTGTATTCAAGCTTTTCAAGCGAATTTAAAAGATACGGCACAGCCTTTTCCTCGCCAATGTATGCCACAATTCCACACATAAAAATCTCCCTTTAAGTTAAAATATTTTGAAAAAACACTTTTTCTATTATTTATTTTATGTTATACTTTAATAAATATAAACGATTGTCGGTGATTTTATGTCTATTTTAAAGCTTATGAGCGCAGTATTGCTTTCTTCTTCTTTGGCTTTTACTGCAATGGAAGTGAAGCACTGCAAGGGCAGTAAGGATGAAAACGCAGATATTCTTTTAATTTTGGGTTGCAGAGTAAAGGGTGATACTGCTGAAGACACCTTAAAAATGCGAATAGAAAGAGCAAGAGAATATCTTGAAAAGCATCCGGACACAATTGCAATCGCTTGCGGCGGTATCGTACACGACGACCAAACCAAAAGCGAAGCAGAGGTTATAAAGGACTCTCTTGTGTCTTGCGGAATACAGGAAAGCAGAATAATTCTTGAGGACAAAAGTCTTACTACAAAGCAAAACTTTATAAACGCAAAAGCAATCATAGAAAATATGAAGGATGAAAAGGCTTTTACAATAGCTTTCCTTTCCAGCGACTTTCATCTTTTCAGAGCAAAGGTTCTTTCAAAAATGTGCGGTCTTTCGTGCCGTACAGTGGCAGCAGACAGTCCCAAAAATTTAAAGGCAAAAAACTACATAAGAGAATTTGTGGTTTTCCCGTTTGTATTATTAAATAAATAAGGAGCATACACTATGTCAAAAATCAGCCTTATGGCTTATAAAATAAGCGAACTCAATTTTAAAAACGCCGTTAACGGAAAGATGCAGCTCAAATTCAGTAACAAGGTCTCGCACAATGTGCGATATTCAAGCAATTCAACCTGTGAAGCGACCTTAAAGGTTGATGTTTTCGATAAAGAACACCCGGACAGCATAACTCTTTCACTCACAATTCAAGGTGTATTCAGAATTCTTGAAAACATAGAAAAAGAGTTTATCCACGTTGAAACCTGCAAAGCTCTGTACCCTATGGCAAGAGCTATCGTTTCAACCGTTTCGGGTACGGCAGGCATACCACCAATCGTCCTTAAGGATTTCGACATTGAAAGCCAGGAAATTTACCGTATGGAAATGGGTGGACACAGAAGAAACACAAGCACTGAAGAAAGCGAAGAATGAAGGGTGATAAAATATGTCTAAGCTTTTAGAACAACTTAAAGACGATGAACTTGATTTTACAGTACAAATCACAGACACAGACGGTGTGAAGGCGAAATATGAATTTCTTGACATTGTGCTTTATGAAAACAATGAATATGCCGTGCTTTCACCACTCAAGGATGACGGCTATGTTGATATTTTTAAAATCATATTTGACTCGGGCACTGAAAAATATGAGCGAGTTTCAGACGGTGAGGTTCTTTTCAATGTTTTTGAGATATTCAAGATAAAAAATGAAGATGAGTTCGATTTTGATTAATTAAAAGAACATTTAAAAACCACAAAAGCAGATGGCGAAAAGCAACGCCATCTGCTCTTGTTTTTTATTTCACTAAAATTTATGCCTTTTTCTTGCCCACAAATTTGATAGCGCAAAGTATTGCAATCATAATCACGAGCATAAGAGGAAGAACAATAAAGATGTTCTTCACAAATCCTGAAATAAGGAAACCTACGAATGAAATTGCAGCTACAAAAACTGCATACGGAAGCTGTGTATGTACGTGGTTGATGTGGTTACACTGACCACCTGCCGATGACATAATTGTTGTGTCGGAAATCGGTGAGC
>CAZNQI010000195.1:0-3114 GCA_964575375.1 uncultured Faecalibacterium sp. | reverse complement strand
TTCGCCCTCTCGGAGTATAAACATACGCCTTCTGCATCTTAGTGGGCAGCCCCTTTTTTATGCTTTGCAGAACAGCTTAAAGCTTTTTAATTTAAAATTCCTTTACTGCTGTGCTGCTTCACTGCTTATATTACTCTATCGCCGCAATAACCTCAACCTCAACAAGAACATTTTTCGGAAGAGTTTTAACAGCAACACAGCTTCTTGCAGGTGCAGAAGTGATATACTTTGCATAAACCTCGTTAAATGCTGCAAAATCTGCCATATCGGCAAGAAAGCAGGTTGTTTTGATAACATTGTCAAAGCTTGTTCCTGCCTCGGCTAAAACAGCCTCAAGATTTTTCATAACCTGTGTTGCCTGGGCTGTAATATCACTGCCCTCAATTTCACCGTTTGCAGGGTTAAGTGGGATTTGTCCCGAAGTAAAAAGCATATTACCGTAAACAATAGCCTGTGAATACGGGCCTATTGCTGCAGGTGCTTTGTCTGTTGAAATTTTCTTAAGCATAAAATCACCTTTTCTTTATTATTTTAAATCAAGCTGTTAATAAACTGCTGTGCCACTCTCGGTGAGCGACTGCCCTTTGCCAAAGCGAAAGCTTCAGCTTTAATATCAAGCTCCTTTTCGTCAATTGAAAGCTCTGCCCTTTTCGCAAGCTCGTGAACAATTGCAAGATAAAGCTGCTTCGACGGTTTTGAGAAATACACCACCAAGCCGAATCTTTCCGAAAGTGAAAGAAGCTCTTGAACCGTATCGGAATGATGTATGTCGTCATCCTGCTCTCTTTCCGAAAAGGTTTCTTTAACAATGTGTCTTCGATTGCTCGTGGCGTAAATCACAGCGTTAGGAGCCTTAACCGACGCAGAGCCCTCAAGTGCCGCCTTGAGCATACTAAAGCAATCGTCATTTTTGTTAAACGACAAATCATCAATAAAAATGATGAACTTTAGTGGGTTCTTTTCAATTCTGCCCATAATATAAGGCAAAGAAAAGAGCTGATCCTTTCTTATCTCAATAAGACGCACGCCTTTTTCAAAGAACATATTTGCAGCAGCCTTAACAGTCGAAGATTTACCCGTACCGGCATCGCCGCAAAGCAGTGTGTTTGCGGCAGGTCTGCCCTCTACAAGAGCCTTTGTGTTCTCGAAAACACTTTGCCTTTCTTCTTCATAACCGACAAAGGTTTCATAAGATATCTTATCGCTCGATTCAACGGGAACAATTTCGCCGTTTTCTACGTGGAACATACCGTGTGATGCGAAAATACCGTAGCCTGTGCTTGAAACAGTTTTAACTCTTTCGGTGTAAAAGGAAACAAAGTCAATATATTCGTTTTCAAAAAGCGGCAAGCTTTCGCTGTACACTGTTCCTACGCTGAGGTCTTCTCTTGTGAGCTTTGTTAAATCAGAAAAAAGCCTTAGCTCCTTTTCAGCGTTTTCTTTGATTGATGAAGAAACGTTTTTATTTTTCCCCACAGCCGTTATATAGAAATTTTCACTTTCGCAAACAGAGTCTTTAAGAAACGCAGAAAATGAACCGTTATAAATTCCCAATGAATTTACAAAATCAGCATACAGCTTTATCTTTTCAAAATCCGTTTCCTTGCAGGTGAGATATTTAACAAGGCAGAGCAACGGCTCTTTACTGCAAACATCCTTAAAAACACTCACGCTCAAAAGACGGTATGCGAGAATTTCCAACTGCTTTTCTGTCATAATTTTTGCCTTTCTTAAAACTCGTTGATAATTGCACCCTTATCGGCAGATGACACCATTTCAGCGTATCTCTTAAGATAACCCTTGATGTCAGTTTTCTTTTTAATAGGCATTTCAGCCTTACGCTTTGCGATTTCCTCGTCGCTTACCTTAAGCTCAATTTTGTATTCAGGTATGTTGATTGAAATAATGTCGCCGTCCTTAACATAAGCGATAAGACCGCCTCTTACAGCTTCAGGAGATACGTGTCCGATTGCGGCACCCCTTGTAGCACCCGAGAATCTGCCGTCTGTGATGAGAGCAACGTCCTTGTCAAGACCCATACCTGCGATTGCAGATGTCGGAGAGAGCATTTCTCTCATACCGGGGCCACCCGACGGACCCTCGTAGCGAATTACAACAACATCACCCTTAACGATTTTACCTGCGTAGATAGCTTCGATTGCTTCTTCTTCGCTGTCAAATACCTTTGCAGGGCCCTCGTGGCAAAGCATTTCACTTGCAACAGCACTTCTTTTAACCACACAGCCGTCAAGAGCCAAGTTACCCTTGAGCACGGCAATACCACCTGTTTTTGTGAATGGATTTTCTACTGTTCTGATAACGCTTTCGTCCTTGTTTTGTGCGTTTTCAATGTTTTCACCGAGAGTTTTGCCCGTGCAGGTCATAACGCTTGTGTCAAGAAGTCCGAGCTTTGCAATTTCCTTAAGTACGGCGTAAACACCGCCTGCTTCTTGCAGGTCTTCCATATATGTAGGGCCTGCAGGTGCAAGATGACAAAGGTTAGGAGTTACTTCGCTGATTTCGTTTGCCATATCAAGATTAAACTCAACGCCGCACTCGTTTGCTATTGCGGGCAAGTGGAGCATACTGTTGGTACTGCAGCCAAGAGCCATATCAGCTGTAAGAGCATTTCTGATAGCGGCCTTTGTCATAATATCACGAGGACAGATATTCTGTCTTACAAGCTCCATAATCTGCATACCTGCCTTTTTAGCAAGCTCAATTCTCTTTGAATAAACCGCAGGAATTGTGCCGTTGCCTTTAAGTCCCATACCGAGTACCTCAGTAAGACAGTTCATCGAGTTAGCTGTATACATACCCGAGCAAGAGCCACAGGTAGGGCAAGTGTTTTCTTCCCACTTTGTAAGCTCATCAAGGTCGATTTTTCCGCTCTTATACGCACCTACTGCCTCAAACATACTTGAAAGGCTTGTCTTTTTGCCGTGCATTCTGCCTGCAAGCATTGGGCCGCCCGAAACAAAAATTGTCGGAATATTAAGTCTTGCCGCAGCCATAAGAAGTCCCGGTACGTTTTTATCGCAGTTAGGTATCATAACAAGACCGTCAAAGCCATGCGCTCTAACCATAGCCTCTGTTGAGTCTGCAATAAGGTCT
>CAZNQI010000194.1:0-3127 GCA_964575375.1 uncultured Faecalibacterium sp. | reverse complement strand
GTTTGACACTTACATCACGTTAACCGAAAACGGTGTACCTAAAGAGGATGCTCGTTTTGTACTGCCCTATTGCTTTTACAGTAATTTCTACTGCTCTTTAGGCGGCAGAGAGCTTATAAACGTACTTAACGCTATGCTTTACGGCAGAGGTAAGCAGATAAAGGAAATATACGAAATCGGTCTTTCTCTTTACGAGCAGTGCAAAGAAATAGCACCGGGACTTTTCATAGATTTTGATATCAGAGGTGCAAAATATAACGACAGTCTTTGCTTTGATTTTCCGAAAAGCGAAGTCGCACCGCAATCAAGCAACAAATGCGACATTCTCTCTTACACTCAAGACGGCGAAAGAAATATTGCAAGATGTGCTTTGATTGAACAAGGCTATTGTGCAGATGATATCGAAAATATCATTTCTGACAACGAAAATGTAAGCTCTGTTCTTAAAGCTCTTACAACATCTTCAAGACCGAGAGCGCTTGAAAGCTTTAATTGCACAGTTAAATTCAACGGCGTATCTCTCGCTTGTCTTACTCACTTTGCAAGACACAGAATGCAAAGCATTTGTATTCCTAATATAATTAACACAAGCAGAGAAAACTATGTTTTACCGAAAACAATCAGTATAAACGAAGAACTTTGCAAGCTATACTGTGATGCATTCAACACAATGAAGGAGCTTTATTTTGATTTTAAAGCAAAGGGATATGATAACAATATCCTTATATATTGTGTGCTTTCAGGCAATACGCTTGATATTGTAAGCACGCTTAACGCAAGAGAGCTTCTTTTGTTCTTCAAGCTTCGCTCTTGCACAAGAGCACAATGGGAAATCCAGGAATATGCAGTTGAGCTTCTTTCAAAGCTTAGAAAAATCGCACCGGATTTGTTTACTCTTTACGGTCCCAGCTGTTATGTAAAAGGGGCTTGTCCCGAAGGTAAACTTACTTGCGGCAGAGCTAAAGAAATTACAGAAAAATTCAAAACATTATAAATAATTTACAGCTTGACATTCAAAAAATGCCAAGCTGTTTTTATCATAAAAAATTATGCTTTAATTAGCTGAAGACGCTGCTCTTTGTGCCGCAATAACACAATCAATTGAAAGAACAACAGCTAAAGCTGCAATCTCATCATTAGGGTTCAAGATATTAAGCTCATAGCAGTCTCCCCAGGTCATCCACTTTTTATTGATTGTTACGATAAGTTTGCCGTTTTTTGTTATCTCATAGTTATGAGACCAAAATCACCGTCGATTTCCCAATCTAACTTACCGATGGAGTATTTTTGGCGAATAAGTGTGGATTCCTTTACGATTTCAGCAACCTCTCTACCATTTACATATATTAAAAATCTTGGCAAAAAGCTGAGCATCTTTTGCGAAATAAAGGCCACTTCGTTTCCTCTCAAATCATACACATGAAGCTTCTTTCAAAAGAAAAGAACTCACCCTCAACATAGTATCTATCATCGCCGTTATCGTCGTAAACGGTAAACTTATCTTTCCACGAAAAGACTTTTTGTTTGATATATAATTTCACAATTCCACTTCCTTTTCTACCGTTCTATTATAATTTTAACACAAGCATTTTGCGTCTCAACAACCATTTAGGATATAATAGGTTCTATCTGTTTGTTTTCCAAAGCCAGCTTGGCAGCTTCATAGGTTTTATCAAAATCACAAACAACAGAAAACGGCTTTTTAATCGGATCGTCTTGCCTCATCGGTATAAAATAGTAATGCTTAAAATTTAAAAGCGTTCCAATGTTTTTTGCCGATGTGCTTAAGGAGTCGTTTGAAGACACACCAAGCAATACCGGCTTTTGGTTTCTCAAATGCGATTTAACTCCCAGGGTTACAGGAGTATCATATATTCCGTTTGCAAGTTTTGAAAGAGTGTTACCCGTGCAGGGCGAGACGATCATTAAATCCGTAAGGCTTTTCGGACCTATAGGCTCTGCATCTGTTATTGTATGAATTACCTTGTTTCCCGTTAAAGCCTCTATCGTATCAACAAAGTATTTTGCTTTGCCAAAGCGTGTATCCAAGCTATATGCATTAAAAGACATAATCGGTAATATGTTAATATTATTTTGAATTAGGTATTCGATTTGCTTTAGACTTTTTTCAAATGTGCAAAAAGAGCCCGTTAAAGCATAACCAAAGGTTAAATTCTCCATTACTTATCCCCCTTTTTATGATATGTATTTTATTACAAGCTCTGCTATTTTTTTAGCACACGCAACGCTCATATATTTACCCGGTAAGCCTGATGCCAAAACATATCTTTTATTATATTTTGAAAACCAATCCTCTTTTGCACTGTACGGTGCAGAAGCAAGCTCAACGAACAGCGCGTCATCTCTGATAAGCGAAACCTCAAGCGAGGATAAGACATTAAACGGTACTGTAGAAACTATATAATCAAAAAGATAAATCGTACTTTTAAGTTCACTAAATGACATCGTATTGTATCCGAGACACTCACATTCTCCGATTTGTGATGGGTTTCTTGCGGCAACATACACATCCGTTTTATTTCTGTACATTAGATCTGCAACAGCTTTACCTACTCTGCCATAGCCTAAAACAAGCACCTTTTTACCACACAAATACTCTTTGCTGTATTTCAATATTTCTAAAAGAGTCCCCTGTGCTGTAAGATACGCGTTGTAAAGCACGAAAGCTTCTTCGGAAAACAAATCGTAGTACCGTATATTTCTTTCTTGCATTTCATCTGTCAAAGCCTTATTAGCCGAACCGAATATCAAAACTTGTTTTTGAGACATATATGAAAGCAGTTTTGCTATTTCGATTTTTAAGTTATTGTCTTTTGAATAAATATATTTACCATCCTTACTTAACGGAATAGGCAAAATAACAGTATCAAAATCTTTTATCCTTTCAAAATCATTTTCAGTAAAAGCTTTGTAAACATATTCACAGTTATAGCCTTCAGCTTTCAATATTTCAAAAAGACTTTTCTGTCTGTCGTCTCCGCCGATAATCACAATATTATTCATAAACTCCATCCGTTTCCTCCGTAAAAACGATTTATAATATATTCTATGCCAAACTTTTTTTAGTGTTAATTTCAAAAAAGTGTTTACTATTTTTAACTTATGC
>CAZNQI010000193.1:0-3132 GCA_964575375.1 uncultured Faecalibacterium sp. | reverse complement strand
GATTTCTTATAGTGTAGTTTTAGCTTATATACCAAAAGAAAAAAGTGGAAAAGAAGAATATGATTATACGGAAACGCTTTATATTGAAGATTTAGAGCTTGTACCTAAGCGATTTGCTATAAGTAAAAGAAATGAATGGATGATAAATCAAGCAGATTTTGTGGTTGCTTATGTTGAACATAATTTTGGTGGTGCGTACAGGTTTGTTCAAAAGGCTATGAGTAAAGGGAAGACGGTTATAAATATAGCTTATAAAATACAAACGAGCCGCTGAATGAACTTTAGCGGCTCGTATCATTATTAATCTGTCATATTTTCGTCATGCTTTTTCATCTTCACAAAATGTCTTACAAGATACACAACAACACCAACAGGAATTGCGAAAATGACGATTTTGATTATGAGATGAATCGGAATATAATCGTAAATTCCGTCGCCTAAAATTGTGAAAAGGATAACTCTCGGCATTATGCCGATGACAGATGCGAGGAAATATTTTATAAACGGACTTTTGGATGCTCCCCAAAAAAGGCTTACAAAATCTATAGGAAAAACAGGCAATGCGCGAATTGTGAGAAAAGCGAGGAAATTTTCGTTGAATTTCATCTCGAGTATCTTTCTGCCACCCTTGCTTTTGGCAAGCAGCTTATTTACGTAATCGCCACCAAGGAATAAGCCGAGGAAGTATGTTACGGTTACCTCGAGAATAATTCCGACAAGGCTTATAAGACACGCCGTGGTGGTTGGGAACGCCATACCTATTGAAATGTATATGAGCGAGGCGGGTATGATGAAAAGAACGCTTTTCACAAGATAAATGCCCCATATTGTACCGATAGCAATTAGTGTACTTGCACTTGCTTCTACTATTTCACGCACATCGATATTTTTCAGCTTTTCGTAATTTATAACAGCAAGGACGAATATTACCATTGCAACACCTGCACGAAGAAGTGCCAGCAGGGTAGTCTTTGTTTTATAATTCATTTTAACACCTCAAAAAGAAAAATATCAATTATTATACCTCTTTTGAGTGTGTTTTACAACTAAAAAACAAAACTTTTTAAACACAGGGTATTAATAGCATTTTTGTTTCATCAGTTATCTCGTTTTCTACAGAATTTTCTTCGCATATCAGCTTGCAGGTAGTGTTATATCTTCTTGCTATGTCCCAAACACTTTCGCCCTTAGAGCAAAAATAAACAGTTAGAGCAGGGGCACTTGTACATTCTCTTTCACCTTCTACTGTCAGCTCTTTTAATATGCGCTGACTTTTTGCACTGTATACATTTGCGAAAATACCACACTCCAAAACAATGTCAATTTTATCTTTGCCTTTTAATCTGTAATCGATATTTCGCACGCAGGGTAAGAAAAAGCATTTGATGAATTCGTGGCTTGAAGAAAGCTTTTCGTCAAAAGAAAATTCCATTACCTTTTCAGTGTATTCGGGGCAAAGATTGCTGTCGAGATATAGAATACCTAAGGTAAGAGAGCAGGTAGCGGACACTTTATCGTTCTTACCTTTCATATCAAAATTAATTTCGTTGCACCAAATATCACAAAGCTGCTTTATATCCCCCGAGGGCATATCGAGTGTATGCTTTATTGTCTTTTGTCTGTCAATGGTGTGGATAGGAAAGAGAAATTCCTCTATAGCGTAGTCCGCTTTGATGTTGTGTGAGACAGAATAGGTATCGGTTATAACCTTAATCTTCACTTGCTTTGTGCATTTGACATAAGCACTTATCTTTGCTGCAATTTCTATAAGTCGGTTTTGCGAGGAAGAGTCCTGCTTAACGTTTATCATCACTTGTCTTACGTCTGCAATAACATCGCAGTTGCTGTTTTCATCAATGCCGGGAAGATCAATAATTTGGCTTATAGGCATACTGTGTCTAAAACGGCAAAAGGTGTTTTCCTGTCTGTCTGCAAGATAAAGAATATCGGTATAAAGCTCACCCTTTATAAGAAGTTTGTCTGATACGGCTTTTTTGCTGTCTATAACTGCAAAGCAGTAAACACGCAGCACCTTACCCACAGCGTTTTTATCCTCACCGAGCGATGCGGTTTCCGAAAGCTCGAAGGTCTTTTCTCGCTCGATGGTTATGCTTTGGCAATCGTATTGCTCCGATTTGGTTTCAACACCTGAACCCTCGGCACAAAACGGTAAAAGCTTTTCTTCGCTGAAAATAATATTTGCGCTTATGCCTATGTTACCACTTATGCTGAGTCTTCGCTGACTTATTGCACGACAGTTTGTGTAATTCGTTTTTGCTTTTAAATTAATAACTGCATCTGTCGGTATTGTATTTGCCTTTATTGTACACGAAAAGTCCTTTTGAATTTCAAAGCAGTCGAGCTTATCCTTTTCGTTTATGTAAAGCAGTCTTACAAGCACATTGCCGGATACATTGATTTTATCATCCGAAAACGGGCAGGATGAAATCCCGGGCATCATAATACATTTGAGTATTCTTTTAATATCACTGCAATAATCGGGAAGATTAACCTCAAAATCAATGTTTTGTTGTGCGGACAAGGTACTTTCGTTGTTTTCAAAAAGAAGCTTTTCCTTTTTCAGTTCAAAACTCATAATATAACATCTCCTTAAATTGTGTTGCTATTTCCTTTCAATTAAATATATTCCCTTTATCTTTTGACTATGCTAAAAAATCGTACACTTATAAAAATCTGCTTGACAAAAGGTGTATAATAAAAGCGATTAAGGGGTAAAGTAGTGAAGCAGGAAAGGATTTTTAAATCAGCGCACTTTGCCGACCTTGAAAATAAAAAAATTAAAATGAAAGGAAGATATAAATGAAAACAATAGGTAATATTCTCTGGGTAATTTTAGGCGGTGCAGTCGGCTCGGGCCTTTGGCTGCTTTATGGCGTTTTGTGGTCGATTACAATTGTTGGTATCCCCTTGGGTAAGCAGTGCTTTAAGCTCGCCTCACTTACATTTATGCCGTTTAACAAAGAGGTTGTGGACACAGGCTCGGGTGCACTCGGCTTTATTGCAAACATTATCTGGGCAATCACAACGGGCGTTGTTATGGCAGCAGAAAATGTAATTATGGGTCTTATTCTTTGCCTTACCATAGTTGGTATCCCGTTTGGTAAGCAGTAT
>CAZNQI010000192.1:0-3169 GCA_964575375.1 uncultured Faecalibacterium sp. | reverse complement strand
CAATGCTTGAAACGCCGCCTGAGGCTACAATGTCCATGGTGTATTTTTCCGAAAGCTGTTTATAAAGCTCACGGTTCGTACCTTGCATTGCACCGTCCTTTGAAATGTCGGTGCAGATAACCGTCTTTACTCCTAATTCGCATAGGTGCTTGAAGAAATCATCTGCCGTGAGAGCTGATTTTTCCGTCCAGCCCTTTATGGCAACATAGCCGTCCTTGATATCGACACCTACTGCTATTGAGGACTTGTATTTTTTTGTCATTTCAGTTAAAAAGGCATCGTCAGTAACAGCCACAGTACCTAAAATAACTCTTGAAACACCGATATCGAGATAACGCTTTATGGTGTCTTCGTCTCTGATGCCGCCACCAACCTCAACCTCGAGGTCGGTATAGTCTATTATTTTTCTTATAATGTCAAAATTTTTTGTAACAGTTCCTTTTTTTGCACCCTCAAGGTCAACAACGTGAATGAAGGTTGCACCTTGTTTTTCAAAATCTCTTGCAATTTCAAGAGGGTTTTCGCTGTAAACTGTCATTTGTTCATAGTCGCCCTTGTAAAGACGAACGGCCTTTTTGTCATAAAGATCTATAGCAGGTAATATAAGCATTATTCTTCTCCAATCTCGCAAAAGCCACGAAGTATATTAAGCCCTGTATTTCCGCTTTTTTCAGGGTGAAACTGACAAGCGAAGATATTGTCCTGCCAAACTGCGGCAGTGTATTCCTCACCGTATTCGCAGGTGGCACATCTTGCAACAGTGTCGAGCTTTGCGTAGTACGAATGAACAAAGTAAACATACTCATTTTCTTTTACATACTTGAAAATGGGGCAGTTTTCTTTGAGATTATAAAGAGCGTTCCAGCCGATGTGAGGAATTTTAAGCTCTTTAGGAATATTGTCCCTGAACGGTACAATGTCTCCTTTTATAAGTCCGAGACCTTTGTGTATTCCGTATTCAAAGCTTCTTTGAAACAAAAGCTGCATACCAAGGCAAATACCCATTATCGGTGTGCCGTCCTTTGCCTTTTGAATGATTATCTTGTCAAGTCCCGTTTCTTTTAATTTTTTGATAGCATCCTCAAATGCACCAACACCGGGGAGAATGATTTTATCGGCGTTTGAAATGATTGCTTTGTCTCCCGTTACAATCGGATTTTCGCCGATAGACTTTAAGGATGAAATAAGCGAAAACAGATTGCCTACGCCGTAGTCAACTATAACTAACATTAAAGCACTCCTTTGGTTGAGGGAATTTCGTCCTTTGTCTTTTCGTCAATCGAAACAGCCGTTTTCATCGTTCTTGCAAAAGACTTGAATGTACCCTCAATGATGTGGTGAGAATTAAAGCCGGAGAGCTGTTTGATGTGAAGAGTAACGCCTGCGTGTCTTGTGAAAGCTTCAAAGAATTCTCTTACAAGCTCTGTGTCAAAGTCGCCGACCTTTTCGGTAGGAATGTCAAGGTCGTATACAAGACAGCATCTGCCCGAAATGTCAACTGCAGTTAAAATCAAAGCCTCGTCCATCGGTAAAATCGTACTGCCGTAGCGAACAATACCTTTCATATCGGAAAGAGCCTTTTTAAAAGCATCACCAAGGCAGATACCGATATCCTCTGCTGTGTGGTGATAGTCAACCTCGGTATCGCCCTTACATTGAACGTTTAATGTAAACGAGCCGTGATTTGCAAATAAGGTGAGCATGTGATTTAAAAATCCGCAGCCTGTATCGATTATGCTGTCGTTCTTCTCGTCAAGGCAAAGTGAGAGCTTAATGTCTGTCTCTTTAGTTTTTCTTATAATTTCACAGTATCTCATTTTTTTATTCTCCTTTCACAATTTTATTAAGTGTGTTTATTAAAGCTGCCATTTCATCGGGACTGCCTATGGTAATTCTGCAAAAGTCTTTAATTCTCTCGGAAGTAAAGTGTCTTACCAAAATGCCGTTATCCTTGAGAGTACGGTAGATATATTCGCCCGAAAGCTCGGGGTGCTTTGCGAAGACAAAATTTGCACCGGACGGTAAAACCTCAAAGCCTAAAGCTAAAAGCTCTTTTGTGGTGTACGCTCTTGTTTCAACAATTCTTTTGCAGTTTTCCATATAATAGCCGTTTTCTTTTAAGGCACTTACACCTGCTGTTTGTGTAAGTCTGTTTATGTTATACGGGTTAGTGGAATACTTAATCTTTTCGAGGTCGGCTATAAGCTCCTTTGAAGCGAAACAGAAGCCGAGCCTTGCACCTGCAAGTGAACGAGACTTTGAAAAGGTTTGACACACGATGAGATTGTCGTATTTTTCTATTAGCTTACAGCACGACTGTGTGCCGAAGTCTACATACGCCTCGTCTATTAAAACAATGCTTTCTTTGTTGCTTTCGATAATTTTTTCTATCTCTTTTGCGGAAAGCTCAATGCCTGTAGGCGCATTCGGGTTAGCTATAACGATAAACTTGTTCTTTTTGAAATAATCTTCGATATTTATTTGAAAGGAGTCTGTCAAAGGTACAGCTTCATATTCAATACCGTAAAGCTCACAAAACACCTTGTAAAAGCCGTATGTGATATCAGGGAAAGCAGCACCGTTTTGTTTGCCGTAAAGCATAAATGCGAAGTTAAATATTTCATCCGAGCCTTTTGAGACAAAAATACACTTTTCATCTATGCCGTAAACCTCACTTAAAGCTTTTTTAAGGCCCTTGCTTTGCGGGTCGCTGTAAAGACAGAGCTTTTCTACAGCTTCGGCATCTATGCTCTTAACGGTTTCGGGACCCGGAGGATAGGGCGATTCGTTTGTGTTGAGCTTTATGTACTTTTTGTCCTGAGGCTGTTCGCCCGGGGTATATGCCTCGAGATTTTTATATTGTGAATTTATGTATTTACTCATTTTTATTCCTCAAATCTTATCGTTGCGCTTTTTGCGTGAGCAGTGAGCCCCTCTTTTGTCGCAAAGAAAGCAACATCAGGAGCAACTTCCTTTAAAGCATCACGAGTGTAGTATGTAAACTGCGACTTTTTAACAAAGTCATCAACGCTTAAGGGACTTGAAAATCTTGCAGTGCCACTTGTCGGAAGTGTATGATTAGGGCCTGCATAATAGTCGCCGAGAGCCTCGGGACAGTATCTGCCCATAAAAATACTGCCTGCATTTTTAATTGCGTCAAGGTAGTCGA
>CAZNQI010000191.1:0-3186 GCA_964575375.1 uncultured Faecalibacterium sp. | reverse complement strand
AGGCATACCGATAACACCTGTTGATGCTACAATAACATCATCGCTGTCTACGCAAAGAGCCTTTGCAGCTATGTCGCACATCATCTGTGCTTTCTCGATACCGTCAGCGTTGCAGGTGTTTGCGTTACCGCTGTTTACGATAACAGCCTGAGCAGTACCGTCAACAATATTATGTCTTGTAACGGTAATCGGAGCACCGTAAACCTTGTTTTGAGTATATACTGCTGCTGCAGCACACTTGTTTTCACTCTTTATCATAGCCAAATCTTTTTTAGTTTGATTTTTTCTTATGCCACAATGTATACCTGAAGCGATAAAGCCTTTTGCAGCTGTTACGCCACCGTCAATATATTTCATAGTAATTTACCTCCAAATTATAAACCTAATGAACTGCTAAATCCCATAGCGATATTCATATTTTCTATCGCAGCAGATGAAGCACCCTTGCCGAGATTATCGAAAACTGCAGTAAATGTTACTCTTTCATCGTTACCACAAATGTATATTTTGAGTTTGTTCGTTCCCTCAAGACCCACAGCAGGCAAGAAACCACTTTCGGGTGCACTTTGAACTGAAATAAAAAAGCTGTCTATATAATACTGAACAAAAAATTCCTTCAATTCATCGAGTGTAATCTTTTCGTTTAACAGCCTTGTGTAAACAGGTACCGAAACAGCCATTCCGCTGTAAAAATCACAAACAATAGGATTAAAAATAGGCTCGAACTCAAGACCTGTTACCTTTTTCATTTCGGGCAAGTGCTTGTGAAGCTGTGCAAGACCGTACTGTCTTGGACTTTTAAGCTGTGCATCTCTGTTTTCGTCCTCATACTGAGCAATCATCTTGTTTCCGCCGCCACTGTAACCGGTTATACTGTGAGCTGTTACGGGATAGTTTTCGGGCATAATGCCTGCCGCAACAAGTGGATATACGATAGAAATGAAGCCTGTTGCGTGGCAGCCGGGATTGGCAATTCTTTTAGAATTCTTTATTTCAAAATATTGCTCTGCCGACAGCTCGGGAAAGCCGTAGGTCCACTCGGGGTTTGTTCTGTGTGCTGTGCTTGCATCAATTATAACTGTATCGGGGTTTGTTACGAGCTTTGCCGCTTCAATAGCCGCCTCGTCGGGAAGACAAAGAAAAACAACATCACACTCATTCATAAGTCGTTGTCTTTCGGCAACGTCTTTTCTCTTGCTTTCTTCTATTTCAATTAAAATCACTTTTGGATGATTTAAGAGTTTGTTTTTAAGCTGCAGACCTGTTGTGCCTGCTTGTCCGTCTATGAATACTTTTATCATTGTATTACCTTCCTGCGATAGCTTTAATGTATTATTATGCAAATATCTTTGTTTATTATACAACAAATTGCATAAAAGTCAAGCGTTATATACATATTACTTGCAAATTCAAGAATATTATTGCATAAACTTTTCATTTAATAAAATTAACAGCCATTATATTTAAAACATTCCGATTATACAACAAAAATTGTTGCTGTTCAAGCCTTTTAAAGCAAGTTCAGCAACAATTATAATTTTTAGATATTATGAGAAGATTACTTCGTAAAGTTTAACAATTGCAGATACTATATTACTGATTTTCAAAAGGAATATATTGTCATTTGCGTGCCAATTAAAGAGTATACTTTCATCACCTATACATACACGGTCAACAGCACAGGTTGTAGCCTTCGTATCAAAAGCACTGTCAACCTCACTGTAGCAAGTAGCGGCAGATTCATATATAAAATATACCTTTGAATCGTAAATGCAGGAATTCTGCACAGTCGGAGGTGCGTTATATGTATCTTTCAAAGTGATAGCCATTTGCTTTGTACCGTAATTTGAAACAGAATAAAGATAAATATGTGATATATTCTTTCTGCCGTATGAGCTGTTGACATTAAGACAAATCTCACCGTTAATTTCAGTAAAGCTTGCGCCGTTTGCCTTTGCAGGTATTTCTACGAAAGTAACCTCGCTCAATTCAAAACTTTTTGCATCAACACTGAAGGCATTAAGTTTGCCTTTATCATTTTCGTTAAACACGCCCACCCAAAGCAAATCGTTATAATACGTAACGAAAGAAGCTGTGCAGCCGCAATCAACAATATATTCGTAATCAACTTCAACAGACATCGACTTTGTTTCAACAACCTTTTGTACGGTCTTTAACGAAATTACACTTATTTGTGCATCTGTGCTCTTGGCAATAAATATATTTTCGCCGTCGGTTGCGAGTCCACCAACGTGGTTTGTGTCCGGAAGCACCATATTCTTTATATACTCTCCGCTCTCACGGTCGATTATGTAAATAACGGAGTTGTGTGTGGAGTGGTTTTCCTCCACCTCAAGCTTATCGGAATTCTTGCCGTAATCAGCATTCTCTTTAAGCTCGGCTATGTATTTTTTAGCGTTGCAATATGCAGATATAAAGATATAATCTTCGGTTACGCAAAGACCTTGAGGTGTCATCGTGCTGCAGTTTTCTCCTGCAACAACAGTGTTTTCAAGTCCCGGAATAGGGCAAGCGGTATCGCTTATCATTGCAAAGTCGCTATAAAATAATTTTGCCGTTAAAAACTTATTTTCATAACGATAAGAAGTTGTTGTTTTCTCAATCTCCGTAGCAAAAGCAATATTAGCAATTGACAACATCAAAAAAGTAACGGTTAAAATAAGAGAAATTGCTTTTTTCATATTAAATCACTCCTTTGTTTCTATACATTTCATTATACATCGAAATAAATAAAAGGTCAACAAAAAACCTCCCCAAAATTGAGGAGGTTTGAATTAATGATTTATTTAACCATTGAAGCGATTTCTGCTGCGAAATCGTCAGTTTTCTTTTCGATGCCTTCGCCCTTAGCGAAACGAACAAAGCTTACAGCCTTGATATCAGCACCGAGAGCCTTAGCAACTGAGTTAATGTAGCCGTTAACATCGCCGTCGAAAAGATCCGAACGAACGAATGTCTGCTCAAGAAGACAGATTTCCTTAATCTGCTTTGAAATACGGCCCTGAACAAGACCAACAAAGATCTTATTTTCAGCAATTTCTGCTTTACGTGAAAGAGCAATCTCAACGAGAGTAGCATAAGCTGCATCTGAAATGAAGTTTACGAAATTCTTTCTCTGCTTCTGATCGAGACCTTGGTATATTGCAATGTCTTCATCACTCCACT
>CAZNQI010000190.1:0-3189 GCA_964575375.1 uncultured Faecalibacterium sp. | reverse complement strand
TTTCTTTTGAGTATGAAAGTACATACTCTTATTATAAAACTTCTTTCTTTTAACCAAAAAACAGGAGGTTAATTATATGGATTCTTTTGATGAAATCTGGGAACTGGTTCAGCAAGAGCTTCAATCACAAGTAACAGAAGCGGCATACAATGTTTGGCTCAAGCCTTTGGAATTTGTTTCGTTTAAGGATGATACCGTTTATCTTTCAATAAACAAATTTAAAGGAGACATAGTAAAAAACAAATTTCTTAATATAATCGAAAACATACTTGAATCAATATTCGGTTTTCCCGTTAAGGTTGAAATAATAATTCCGGACGAAATTACTTCTTCTCTTGATTCAACAACAGACGAAAACGGCAGCAATATTGACGATTATGATTATACTTTTACAAATTTCATTATCGGTCCGTCAAATAAATTTGCCTACGCTGCTGCGATGAACGTTGCTACCAATCCCGGTAAAGCGTATAATCCGCTTTTCATTTACGGCCATTCGGGACTTGGTAAAACTCACCTTCTTATGGCGATAATGAATGCGATAAAAAAAGAAAATCCAAACGCTGATATTATTTACACCAGCGCAGAGCATTTCACAAACGACCTTGTTCATCATATAGGAAACCACAATACTCATGTTTTTCACGAAAAATACAGAAACTGCGATGTGCTTTTAGTTGACGACGTTCAGTTTATTTCACGAGGCGACCAGGTGCAGGAAGAATTTTTCCATACATTCAATGCCTTAATCGGCAACGGCAGCCAAATCGTTCTTACCTCTGACCGTCCACCAAAGGAAATGATGACACTCGAGGAAAGACTCAGAACAAGATTTGAAATGGGACTTATTGCTGATATTCAACCCCCAACTCTTGAAACAAGAATGGCTATCGTTAAGAAAAAAGCAAGCGACCATGAGCTTGAGCTTTCAGATGATGTTATAAAATTTATAGCAGATAATATCAAAAGAAACATCCGCCAAATTGAGGGAATTATAAAGAGAATAAAAGCTTATCAAGATGTTGAAGGAATTAAGGCAAATCTCGCTCTTGCAAAAAAAGCCATAAGCGATATTATCAACGATAACCAACCTTTACCTGTTACGGTTGAAAATATTATAAACGAAGTTGCAAGAACATTTAATGTTTCTGCTGCCGATATTCGTTCGGATAAGAGAAATGCTACAATTTCCCAAGCAAGACAAATTGCAATATATGTAGTTCACAATGTAACGGGTCTTTCGCTTAAAGCAGTTGGTATGGAATTCGGAAACAAGCACCATTCTACTATAATTTATGCTCTTAAGGAAATCACGACAAAATTTGAAAAAGATGTTGCTTTGAAATCTATAGTTGACGATATAATCAAAAACATAACCGAAGGTTAATACCAAAACTCATAAAAAAACAAACCTTGTTTTAAACAAAGTTTTCAACATTTCACACACATTTTTCCACACTTTAAACACTGTTTAAAAAGCAGTGTTTAAAACAAAAAATTATACACAAACAATTCAACATAAAAAAGTAGTCGAAAATGCTGTAAAATAAAGCTATTTCAGAGTTTTCCATATTTTGCACACCCTCTACTACTACTACTATTTATAAATATTATATTTTATACTTTTTCGGAGGTTGCTTATGAAAATAGTATGTAACAGCACAGAGCTTTCAAAAAACTGTATGAATGTTCAAAGAACAGTATCCAATAAGTCAACAATACCGTCTTTGGAGGGTATTCTTATCAACGCAAGTGCAAACAGTGTAACCTTAACAGGCTATGACCTTGAAGTTGGCTCTGTTTCAACAATGGATGCTGAGGTTATAGGCGAGGGTAAAATTGTTCTCAATGCAAAAAACCTTTGCGATATTTTAAGAATGGTACCCGAGGACACTGTTTCAATTGAATGCGACGACAGAAATATAACAAAAATCAAAAGCGGTGAAACTGAATATTCACTTATAAGCATTTCTGCAGACGATTATCCCGAATTGCCTGTTGTTAGTAAGTACAGTTCAATAACTTTAGAACTCGGTACACTCAAGGATATGATAAAGAAAACGATATTTTCCGTTTCAACAAGCGAAAGAAACCCGGTACATACAGGTGTTAAGTTTGAAATAAATGATAATAAAATTATCTTAATTGCTGTTGACGGTGCAAGACTTGCAATAAGAAGAGAGGATGTTGCTTTCTCTTATGACAATGAAGAACAAAGCAAAAATCTTGAATTCGTTGTACCCGCAAAAACACTTAATGAGGTTATTAAGCTTGCAGGTGATGACGATACACAAATTGTAATTTATATCGGAGACAGACACATTGTTTTCAAATATAAAGAGTATGAAATTATTTCAAGACTTCTTGAAGGTAAATTCATAGATTATAAAGCAGCAATTCCAATGACACATTCAACAAGCATAAAGGTTTCAACAAGACGCCTTATTGAATGTATTGAAAGAACCTCGCTTATTATTACAGATAAGTCAAGCCCTGTTCGCTGTATAGTTGAAAACAGTACGATGAAATTTTCTTCCGTAACTGCAATCGGTACCGCAAACGATAAGTTAGTTGCAGAAATTGAGGGTAAAAATGTAGAAATCGGCTTTAATAACAGATTTGTACTCGATGCTCTTAAAGCCTGCGATGCAGAAGAAATTAAAATTGAAATGGGTTCATCAAATCAGCCTATTATAATAACTCCTTTAGAGGGTGATAATTTCTTTTATCTCATCCTCCCTGTAAGAATATAAATTTATAAATTCAAGAGATGATTATTTATGAAAATTAAGCTTAAGGTTGCTCAAAAAGAGCAAAGAGATTTAGAAATAACAACAGAAAGCATAAAGCTTGATTCAGCACTAAAGCTTTCTAACATCGTTACAACAGGCGGTCAGGCAAAAATGCTCATTCAGGATTCACTTGTAAAAGTAAACGGTGAAATTTGCGTATCAAGAGGAAAAAAGCTCTCTGACGGTGATACCTTTGAATTTGAAAGAGTTGTTTATACCGTTAAGGTAAAGTGATTTATTATGAATGTAACACATTTGGAAATTAAAAATTTTCGCAATATTGAATCGTGTGAAATTGAACCTTGCGACGGTGTTAATATAATCTACGGTCATAATGCTCAAGGAAAAACAAATCTTCTTGAAAGTATATGGCTTTTTACAGGTTGCCGTTCTTTCA
>CAZNQI010000189.1:0-3192 GCA_964575375.1 uncultured Faecalibacterium sp. | reverse complement strand
ACCTCGGCGGGACAGTCGGTTGCTCGGTGCAGCCACTTCCCCGCGTCCGTGAAAACAACCCCCTAAACGGCTACATCTTCGTGGCCGTTTTTAAATTTTTATTGCATTTTATTTCAAAGTGTGTATAATAGATATAATAACCTTAAAAGAATAAACTTAAAGGAGTTGAAGAATATGGAACCTATTAAGGTTGATTTCACAGGGAACAGCGATTCCAGCAAGGGCAAAGGCAAGGGCGCTTATCTTATCCCCGAAAAATCCGTTCTCAAAATTATAATCAGTATCATCGGTACTATCATCGGTGCTGCAGTGGCATACTACTTTATGCTTCCGCCGCTTAACTTCAAAAGCACGGATACTTATATGTACTTCGGTGTTGTTGCGGCTATTTTTATCGGTCTTTTGTATTTTACAAGCGGCGCACTTATGAAGCCTGAATACAGCAACTATGCAAGAAAACGCTCTATTGTTGCAATGGGTGTTATTGCACTTTTGGTTGTAATTGTCGGTATCGGTATGCTCACATCAACAGTTGTATTAAGAGCAAAGACCTACAGCAATATTATTGAAGTTAACGAGGATAAAACCTTTGCGAGCGATATCGAAGAGGCAGACTTCTCCTCTGTACCCGTTCTCGACGAGGCTGCTGCAAGAGTACTCGCTAACCGTACTTTAGGCGATCTCGCTTCAATCGATGCAATTTCACAGTTTGAGGTTTCAACTCAAATGACACAGATTAACTACAAAAACGAGCCCGTTAAGGTAACAACCTTGAACTACGGCGACGTTTTCAAGTGGTTCAAAAATACAAGCGAGGGTCTTCCGGGTTATGTTGTTGTTAATATGGTAACACAAAAGGCAGAGCTTGTAACCTTGCCTGAGGGCGAGTATATCAGATACTCAATTCACGAGCATTTCGGCAAATATCTTATGAGACACATAAGATTCGCTTATCCGACATACATTTTCGACACACCTCACTTTGAAATCGACGAGGACGGTAAGCCTTATTGGCTTTGCCCTGTTCTTGACAAGACAATCGGTCTTTTCGGCGGTACGGATGTAAAGGGTGTTGTTATCGTTGATGCGGTAACGGGTGAAATGCAGGAATACGCAATCGAAGATGTGAAAGCAAGCAAAGAGCTTCAATGGATAGACAACATCTATTCTGCATCACTTCTTGTTGAGCAGTTCAACTACTACGGTCAATACAAGAACGGCTTTATTAACTCGATTCTCGGTCAGGACGGCGTTAAGCTTGCAACGGAAGGCTCAAACTATCTTGCACAAAACGACGACGTTTATATGTACACAGGTGTAACCTCTGCAGGTGGCGACCAGGCTATCATCGGCTTTGTTCTTATCAATATGAGAACAAAGGATGCAAGCTTCTACAAGGTTTCGGGCGCAAAGGAAACATCAGCTATGTCATCTGCACAAGGCGATGTTCAGGACTACAAGTACACAGCAACATTCCCGATTCTTCTCAACATTAGTGGTGAGCCTACCTACTTTATGTCTCTTAAGGACAGCGACAATCTTGTTAGGCGTTATGCTATGGTAAACGTTGAAAACTATCAGCTTGCAGTAACAGGTCAGACGATAACAGAGTGTATCGAGACTTACGCAAAGAAGCTTGAACAGAACAACATTAAGATTGATGTTGACATCGACGAAATCAAGGATGCAACTGAAAACGATGTTACCGACGAGAGCACGGAAACAAAGGATGTACTCACAGTTAAGGGTAAAATCACAGACATTCGCACAGCGGTTATGTCGGGCGAGAGCGTATACTTCATCGAGCTTGACGGCACAGGCATTTACTACAGCATTTCAGCATCTGACGAGCAGGGTGTTGTTATTATGAACATCGGCGACAGCGTTAAGATTAAGTATGTTGACGGCGATGGTGAAATCATCCCTGCCGAGTCGGTGAAATAAGTGAATAAATAAGAAAGAGCTGTCCGTAATGGGCAGCTTTTTTTCGGGACGCGCTTTGGTGCGTCTTAAACGGTTAGTGTTTCACCACCGCGGGAAATTCGCAGGGCGACCTGTGATTGCCTGCAGTCTCGGTAAAACGAAGCTGAGACAGAATGTAGCTGTAAAAAACAAGTTAGCTTGTTAATGAATTGTTTACAAGATTTTTTGATAATTTTCTGTTACTTTTTTAAAATACAGGCATTTATATAATGAAAGGTGATAGATAAATCAGTTTCTTAACTTTTTCTTACGATCCTTTCGGCTATATTGCTTTTTTGTAAATTGATTGTTATATTATTGGTAGGGGATAATATAACAATTAATATTGGTAGGGAATTACATCTATAGATACAAATATAGCTAAAACGAACAAAAATATGATGTATTGTGGACTATTTTTGTTAAATTTATTGACAATATATATGTGTTTATGTTATAAATATATTGTAAAAATATTTTATTAAAGGAGGAATATTTATGAAAAAATTAAAACTCACACTTACATTTATTCTCATTACATCGGCTTTTATTGCTTTGAGTGTTTTTTCTTCAAGTGCAGCCGAGTGGTTGGAGCTTGACGGAAATATAAAATTCTATTACGATGAAAATACAGGGGTTATGATTATCGACGGTGAAGATTCGGTTATAGGTATGCGTACATTTGGTGATACTTGCGAGAACGGACATCTTGAATGTACTTGTGGTTATACTTATAAAAAAGATGAAGACAGTATATACTTGAATGATCCTTTTGTTTTAGATCCGACAACCGACAGCGACACTGCTACCGATGATCCGTTTGAGGAATGGTACCAGCATTATTCTGTTTCTTATGAATGGCTTGACAAGCATCCAAATAACAGGGCGGCAAACAAAGCGGCAATGGATGCCAAAACAGTTATTGTCAAAAGCGGAATAGTAGCGATAGAAAAGCTTTCGATGACATATTTTGAAAGTGCCACTACTATAATATTACCTAAAACAGTAACGAAGATTCCGACAGCGGCTTTTTATGGCTTGCGTTACCTCAACAGCGTTGTTCTTTCAAGCAAAACAACCGAAATAGGTGAATATGCGTTTTGTGCTTGTGTAAATTTGGAAAATATCAATTTTCCGAAAACTTTAACAAAAATCGGTGAGGCGGCATTTTTCAGCAGTCCTATCGATGAAATACCGGACAGCGTAAAGACGATAGGTAAATATAACGAA
>CAZNQI010000188.1:0-3229 GCA_964575375.1 uncultured Faecalibacterium sp. | reverse complement strand
GAGCCTGAGCCTTTGCCTTTGAGCAGAAGAAACCTGTGCATTCAAGAACAACGTCAACACCGATTTCTCCCCAAGGAAGTTCAGCAGGGTTAGGATTAGCATAGATGATGATTTCTTTGCCGTCAACTGTGATTGAGTTTTCGCCTGCAACAACTTCATGACCGTCATATCTGCCTTGAGCTGTGTCGTACTTAAGAAGGTGAGCGAGCATCTTTGGGCTTGTAAGGTCGTTGATAGCAACTACTTCATAACCCTCTGCACCGAACATCTGGCGGAAAGCAAGACGACCGATACGACCGAAACCGTTAATAGCAACTTTTACTGACATAATTTTTTACCTCCAATAATTAAATTGAAAATTATATTTTTACCTTTAATATATTACCCAATTTCACTTTAAATTTCAACCTTTTTGCGAAAGATTTTGAATAAAAATGCAATATTTGTTATTCTAAACAAAATTTTCATTTCGCAGAATAAAACTTTGTACTTTCTTTAGTGATTATAGCAGAAAACAAGGGCCGTACGACAAGCACAGCCCTATATTTACTGCTTCATAGTTTCTACTTACTGCTTTGCTTCACTCTGCCGACCAAATGAGGTGCTTCGCATTCTGGACAATCGAATCGTTAGCCTTGTCATCGTCGCCTAAGATGTTTTTCATTTCGTCAATGTCGATATCTATATAATAGATGTTTTTAACCGTATTATCGGGATGAATGTAACCTGTTCCGCCATCGTGGAAAGACACACAAATAAATCCGTTTGTTCGCCAAAGGTTATCACTCGTATCGCTATCTTTAAACATCTTAGTAAAGATAGTTTGCTTTGCGTGAAGATAAATGTCGATTTCATCGTTTTCATTGTACTGTGCATCAAAATCAAGTCTCTTGTAATTGGGAAGATTTACCCAAACATCAATACCACCGTCCTCGGGTATATTAGCCTCGAGCATTCCCTTTTCATAGCTCACTTCGTACTCCGGTACAAACAAAGCGTAGGTCGCAGAAAGTATCACAGCAAGGCAAAGCACAACGGAAATCGCAACCTTTTTAATGTTTCTCCTTTTTAGCTTCTTACTGAAATCGGCAACTGCCCTTTTGTCGTCAATTTCATCACCGATACCCGTGTTGTAGCGATAAGCTTCTAATTCCCCACTGCACTCCTCACATTCGCACAAATGCTCTTCAACCATCTGCCTTGAATCCTCACTGCAGATATCATCTGCATAAAGGGGTAATAAATCTTTGATAACATTACACTTATTCATTTTTCAAACGCTCCTTAATCATAGTTTTTGAACGGAAAAAGGTTACTCTCGCCCAGGACTCACCCTTTGAAAAGACCTCACCGATTTTCGAGAAAGAAAACGAGCCGAGCACTCTTAAGGTGAACACCTCTTTATAAGGTTCAGGCAAGGTATGAAGCGCTTTAAGAATCTCCATGGACGATTCGCTGTCGATTATACTGTCGATAATTTCATCCTCGCCGTCGGGTAAAGTGTCGGTGATTTCTTCGTGCCTTGCAAGTCTTTTTCTTTCGGAAAGGTATGTATTTTTTGCAATCGCACAAAGCCAGGTAAGCATTTTTTGTTCGGGGTCGTATTTCCGTGCGTTTTTAAGCGCCTTGAAAAACGTTTCCTGTGTGATTTCCTCTGCCATAGCGCTATCCTTTGTCATCGAAAGCAAGTATCGATAAACTGCAGGGTAATATTCACGGTAGACCCTTTCAAAATCCTTATCCATTCTTTCACCTTCCTTTGTCGTTCATATATAATACTCACGAAAATGCGTTTCGTTACAAAATTTTTGAAAATTTTTTCTTAATTATACCACACTACCGATTTTCAGTCCATTAAAATAATAACTCCCCTGCAAAAGCAAGGGAATTAATAAATTAACAAGCTTTGAAACGGGTACACCCGAAGCTTCTGCTGTTGAAAAGTGTTTTGAGCGAACGGCTTACCTTCTTTTATACATCACCAATTCCGAATCGGCACCGTTTTCCGAGTATTCGCAGACCAGTAAAAAGTCCATTCCCGCAACAATACCGAAGCATCTGCCTGTACCGAATTCACATTCAAGCTGATTCCCGAGATATATACTGTCGTCGTCCAAAAGCTTAACCGTTCCACCACTTGAAAGAGTATATTCCAAATTGACAAAGCTGCCTACAAGCGCATTAAGAGCATTCACCTTTGGCATACCGGGAATTTTCAACTCATTAAACTCCTCGATTAATTTTTGCTTAAACTGCAAAAACCTTTCTTCTCCGCCGACACTTATGTATTTTGCAATAAAGCATTCTTTACCAAAAGGACAACCGTTAGTTTCGCTACATCCCTTACAAGTATCCTTCATCGAGCAATTGTTGCAATTCGCTTTACATATAGACTTATTCATAAAGCCACCTCCCTATTTATATATACACCTTTTTTTAATGAAAAACAAGACTTGAAATTTTTGCAAAAATATGTTATGCAGCACAAAAAAGCACTCCCGATTTTCTCGGAAGCGCTCTTTTATTTTAATCAAATCAATCAAACAAGCCTGCTACTTCAAACTCAACACTTGCAAGACCAACCTCTGTCGAGCCGTCAAATGCCGTTATAACATTGTAGCCGATTGTAAGCCTGTATGTAGCACCCGGCACAAGCGTACCTGCAGCATAAGAACCGGAATATGCAGCGCCCGGATTTACATAGAAAGCTGTCTCTTTAACCGTATCGTTAACGTTAACCTCTATCCAATTGTCTCCAAGCTTGTATTCAAGCTTTTCTACCCAACAATCGTTCGCGATAACATAGCCTGTTTCGTTTGTGTAGGTGTATTCGATAACTGCATCTAATGCTTCAACTTCATTGTCAACAGTTACAACTGCACCGTTAACGTCGCCCGGCATAATGAATGAAAATAAAACCGTGATGATGATTAAAAGTTTTGAAATGATTACTGACATAATTTTATTCTCCTTTGTATTTTATTTACAATATTAATAGTTTGTTAATATTGTAGCTTTATATTAACACATTCAACGGCATTTGTCAATAGTTTTTTATAAAAAAGAGTAGGAAGCAGTTAAGGAAGTTAGGAGTCAGAAGTGAGAAGTGAGGAGTTTGAATATTTGCTCTCTCAAAGAAGGAGCCAAGAAAGCCTTCCTGCGTGAGGAAGGTGGCAATGCTTAGCATTGACGGAAGCAGTACAATCCGTCGCAGACCCTTATTGCTGAT
>CAZNQI010000187.1:0-3251 GCA_964575375.1 uncultured Faecalibacterium sp. | reverse complement strand
TATATATTGCGATGTGCTTATCTCTGAAGCCTGCCTCGTCGAGCGCCACACTGAAACAATCAACATCCTTTTTAAATTGCTCATAAGTAACATTATAAAGTGCTGCCCCGTTATCACGAAGAATGAATGCAGTGTTGTTTTTGTATTTTTCGCTGCCGGTTTGCAAAAGCTCTCGCAATGAATTTATATTGTATTCCATTTTATCACCCTACATAAAATTATATATAATTATATGTTGACAAAAAACGGATATATTATACAGTCTGTTTTTAAGAAAGAAAAAAACACCACAGGATAACCTGTGGCATTTCTTATTTAAAATTCATTAAAATGCTGAAAATACAACAGTTGTAATGCTTTCTGCGCCAACTTCAAGAGCCTTGTAGTATCTGCCCTCGTATGTACATTCAAGATTTCTTTCGCTGTCTGTTGTGTAAACCTTCATATTCATCAAAGGCATATTGAACGAAACCTTCTTTGCATCGCCTTGGTTTACGATAACAACAACATAATCACCGTCCGGTGTTCTGTAAGCAGAGGTTGTGGTGTTGTTTAAAGCGGTGTAAACATTGTATTCCTTGCCGTCTATTTCCTGCTTCCACCATTCCTTTGTAACATTAACATCGGCAACACTCATGTGGCAATCAACCGCATAGCTGCCAACCGGGATAAACTTTGAATAGTGAGCCATAGCATAATATCTCTTTGAGATTTCGTATTGGCTGTATGTATCGCCAACACCAATCATAGAGTCCGCCCAAAGACCACCCTCATTTACTGCTACCCATGCTGACCAGGAGTTAGCTCCTGTAAGAGACAAGTCCTCGCCCATTGTACGTGCCATAAGAAGACCTGCTTCGATATCACTGCCGTAGTGGCTGTTAGGAAGCTCGCACCATTCGCTCATTTCAACCTCAACGCAAGGATAGTTATACTTAAGGAAAGTACCGAAGGCTTGCTTTGCGCCGTAGTTTCCGTCTGTCCAATAGCTGTGGTATGCGTAAGTGCCGAGAACGCTTCTGATATCCTCATCAGCATAAAGCTTTTCAAGACATTCCATTGCGTGTTCGCCAACCTGACCGCTTTCAAGACCCGAAAGCTTAACATCAAGCTGTCTTTCCTTAATTGATAACGCAAAGAGCTTATAAAGCTCGATAGCTTCGTCAATTTCATAGTGGCAGCCTTCCTGGCCTACCCAAACGCCACCCCAATCCCATTGAGGCTCGTTAATCGGGCTGATATATTTAACAGGTACGCCCTTGCCGATGAAATATTCTGTGATATCAAGGAAATAATCAACATAATCCTGGTAACACTCTTTTTTGAGGTTACTTACTGCAGGCTCCAAGCCACCAGAAGCGTTACCGGAAACGCACATCGAGTAATGTGGTGAATTTGCGAAAAGTACAACGGTATCAATACAGCCGTAGCTTAAGGACATATCAAGTATTTTCTGTGCTGCTGCATCCTTGTTCCAATCGTACTCGTATGTATCGGTTTCCTCATTGTATACAAGGAAGCTTTCCGTGCTTCTTGAAGAATTCTTGTCAAGACGAGCTGTAGGGTCGTCCTTTGAGCCACCGCCGATATTGTAACGGTAAATGTTAAGACCGAGACCCTCTTTGCTGTAAAGAAGCTTCACAATTTCCTCTGCAGCTTCAGCGTTTTCTTCCTTGCCGAGTTCTTGAGCCCACCAGCAAGCCGATGTACCCCAACCTGTGATTTCCTGTTCAAAATCAAGAGTATCAATTTTAACTGTGGTTTTGTCCGCAGTGATACCAAACCAACCTGCAACCGTACTCATAATGAAAAGGAAAAATGTGATATAATAGATATACTTTTGAAAATATACCGTTTTATCAGCTATTTTAATCATACATTTCCACTCCTAAAAAATTCTTTTTATTATTTTATCAAATATTTACAAAAAGGTCAATATGTTTTAACACAGTTTAATTTGTTTTCCTTATGATAAAATCAAAAATACCTTAATTATTTTTAAAGCACTTTTTTCTTGATTTTTGTATGCACCGGTGTTATAATGTCAATATTACTTAAAAAAGGGTGAAACTAATGACTAAAAGTATCGTAATTGCTCACAGAGGAGCCAATAAATATGCCCCGCAAAACACTTTACCTGCATTTAAAAAGGCTATTGAGCTTGGTGCAGAGGGTTTTGAAACTGATGTGCATATCACAAAGGACGGCAAAATTGTTCTTTGCCATAACTACACGATAGATGAAACCTCAAACGGTAAGGGCGAAATTTCTTCAATGACACTCGAAGAGCTTAAAAGATATGATTACGGCTCATACTTCAGCAAAAAATTTGAGGGCACGGAAATACCCACCATCGACGAATTTTTGAGCTTTGTTGAAACAACCGACATTAAGGTTCTCAACATCGAAATTAAAAGTCCGAAGGAAAACGAAACTGCTATTGTGTCGGAAACAATTAAGGCTGTTAAGGACCACGGACTTTTCGACAAGCTTCTCATTTCCTCTTTTGACCCGAAGCTTCTCGTTGAAGCAAAGCAGATCGACAAAAAATGTAAAACAGGCTTTTTGTACTCTCCTAACAGACTTATTACTCTCACAATGGCTTGGAGACCGATTGAATTCGCAAAAAGCATTGGTTGCGATGCCGTTCACCCGCAATTCATTTTTGTAAATAAAAAATACATCAAAAACGCTCACGACAAAGGCATTATGGTAAACCCATGGACGGTTAACGACCCTATTATTATAAACAAGCTCCTCGTCGCTGAAGCTGACGGCATTATTTCTGACTTGCCCGATGTAATTGCAAAAATGAGTGAGAGATACGACGATTAAAAGCAATAAAAAATCAAATCACCCGAAGAAGATTATCTCTTTTCGGGTGATATTTTTTTGAGTAATTGCATTTTTAGAAATGTGTTATTGCGATGTTTCAATTGCGGACACGGCAAGCCGTATCGCTGCAACTTACTTTTTCGTCAAACATTTTGCACCTTACATTCTGCATTTATCTCTGAACTCTGCCTGATGCGTCGCCGCCTGCGAGCTTTTCAACCTCAGAAACCGTTACACGGTTATAGTCGCCCTCAATTGTGTGCTTGAGTGCAGATGCTGCAACTGCAAATTCAACTGCTGCTTGTGTGTCCTTACCTGAAAGAATTGAATAGATAAGTCCGCCGCCGAAGCTGTCGCCACCGCCAACACGGTCAACAATGTGAAGGTGATATTCCTTTGAGAAGCAGTAGTTTTCG
>CAZNQI010000186.1:0-3302 GCA_964575375.1 uncultured Faecalibacterium sp. | reverse complement strand
CGGTTCGATTATGGATCTTTGTCAGGACAGAAGAGGTGTGTTCAAGGATATGAAGTACATTACACCCGACAGAGTTGATATTCATTACGAATTGCCACTTAACGAGATTATATACGACTTTTTCGACGCTCTTAAATCAAGAACAAGAGGTTATGCTTCGTTCGACTATGAAATATCAGAATACAGACGTTCATCGCTTCAAAAGGTTGACGTTTTGTTAAATGGCGATATGATCGATGCACTTAGCTTTATCATTCACTCCGAAAAGGCAATGGGCAGAGCAAGAAAGATTGCAGAAAAGCTTAAAACACATATTCCGAGACAGATGTTTGAAATACCTATTCAGGTTGCAATAGGCAGTAAGGTTATCGCAAGAGAAACCGTTAAGGCTATGCGTAAGGACGTTCTTGCAAAGTGTTACGGTGGCGACATTACAAGAAAGAAGAAGCTTCTCGAAAAGCAAAAAGAGGGTAAAAAGCGTATGCGTCAATTCGGTACGGTTGAGGTGCCGCAGGAAGCGTTTATGGCTGTACTCAAGCTTGACGACGACACATAAAGAAAAATTATGATAGGAATATATATTCACATACCATTTTGTAAACGCAAATGTCCTTATTGTGATTTTTATTCTTTCAAAGCAGAAGAAAATCAAAAGGACAGCTATCTTTCGGCTGTCCTTTTAGCGCTTAAAAAATGGAGTTTAAAAATAAATACATCTGTTGACAGCATATACTTTGGTGGGGGTACTCCATCGATTTTCGGCTTTGAAAGAATAAATGCTGTTTTAGCTTGTATAAAGGAAAATTTCGATCTGCAAAATGTACAGATTACCGTGGAGTGTAACCCCGACAGTGCCACAAAAGAGTTCCTTTGTGAAATAGCAAAGGGTGGTGTTAACAGAATATCTATGGGTGTTCAGTCGTCTGTAGAAAAGGAAAGACAGCTACTCGGCAGAGTGTCGGAGATTGACGAAATTGAATTGGCTGTTGATAATGCAAAGAAAGCAGGTATTCACGATATATCGCTTGATTTGATGCTCGGTGTGCCGTTTCAGACAATGAAAAGTCTTGATGAAAGTATAGATTTTCTTTTAAATCTTGATATTACTCATATTAGCGCTTATATACTAAAAATTGAAGAGGGTACACCCTTTTATGAAAACAAAGAAAGTCTTGCTTTGCCCGATGAAAACACAGTTTGCGATATGTATCTTCACACGGTTAAAAGACTTTCCGACAACGGCTTTTCGCAGTATGAAATTTCAAATTTTTCAAAGACGGGCTATGAAAGCAGGCACAATCTTAAGTATTGGCACTGTGAAGAGTATCTCGGTATAGGCCCGTCGGCACACAGCTTTCTTTTCGGTAAAAGATTTTATTATGAAAGAGATTTTCAAAGCTTTGTAAAGGGTAATGACGTTATACCGGATGGAGAGGGTGGAACAAAAGAGGAATACATTATGCTTTCCTTGAGACTTACACAGGGTTTGATTTTTAAAAGGTTTGAGGAAAGATTTTTTGAAGCAGTGGACGAGAAAATAATAAAAAAAGCAAAATTTTATGAAAAACACGGATTGGTGAAATGTACTGATGACGGTATTTCACTTACAGAAAAAGGCTTTTTGCTTTCAAATACTGTTATTGCAGAGCTACTGTATTAAGGAGATGATAGTATGAATAAATATGGCTTAGTTTTGGCCGGCGGAGGAGGAAAGGGTGCTTATCAAATAGGCGCATGGAGAGCGCTTCGAGAAATGGGTATTACCTTTGAAGCTATTGTGGGCGTTTCAATTGGCTCTATTAATGGGGCGTTGATTGCCGCAGACGATTTTGAAAAAGCAAATGAAATGTGGCACAGTGTGTCTGTTGACAAAGGAATTAAAATCGCAGAGGTTTTACCTGACAGCGAAAATCTTTTCAGCAGAAAAAATTGGGGCGCACTTTTCAAGGAGTTTTTGAAAAACGGTGGTATCGACGCTTCGCCTGCAGATTTGTTTTTGTCCCAATTTATAGATGAAAATAAGATAAGACAAAGCGGTATCCCGTTTGGTATGATAACAGTACAGATGACACAGGGTGTAACACCTCTCGAGCTTTTCGTTGAAGATATCCCCGAGGGAAAGCTCGTAGACTATCTTTTTGCATCTTCAAATGTACCGCTTATAACAAACATAGGACCTGAGGGCGAAAGATTTTTAGACGGTGGTGTTTATGACAACATTCCCGTTGCTACGCTTAAAAAAAGAGGGTACAACAAGCTTATCATCATCGACATCTCGAATATAAAGGGCGTGTCTCACAATATGGATATTCTTAACAGTCAGATTGTCTACATAAGACCTTATGATATTGATGATTTGGGAGCAGCTTTTGATTTTGATGATGCAACGATAGACAGAAGAATTAAGCTCGGATATCTTGATGCAAGAAAAGCTTTTTCGTATCTTCTCGGTAAGATATATTATTTCAAGCCTGAAACATTTAAGAGTATGGTGAAAAAATACGGTGCAGACGTTTTGCAGAATTTAGAGGAGTTTGCACACTTCCTGTCTCTTGAAAAAGCGAAAATCTACACAGAAGAAAGCTTTATAACAGGACTTAAGATTCTTTATGAGCAGGAGAAAGCGAAAGAAATTGAAAAACAGCAGGAAGAAAACGAGGATGGAAACGATGGCTTTAAGTTTTCGTTTTTTAAACGCTTTTCGCAAAGGAAAAATCAAGATGACTTTGCAAAGGCAATAGCAGTGCTTGAAAACTACATAGTTTAATATCAAAAAAAGACAGGTAAAGCTAAAATAAAAGCTTACCTGTTTTTTTGCTTTTGCTGTTTTGTTAGTTGTGTTTAAAAAACTTGATTTCGTCTGTAACTTCAAGACCTAAATTCTTTACATTGTCGTATCCTAAAGAAAAAAGCTCTCTGTCGAGATACGCACCCGGTGTGTGGGCGTCTATTCCGACTGTAACTCTCGGCTTTAATTCTGCTGCGATTTCCCAAAACCTGCTGTGAGGATACCCCTCTCTGCCGTCTTTGATATTATTGGAAAGACCAAGAAGATTATATTCGATAGGAGTGTTCGTTTCTATTGCTTTGAGAATAATTTTTCTTGATGCTTCTTCGCATTGCTTATCGAATACGGGGTAGGATTTCATAAAAATATCGGGATGAGCGAGATAGGAGAAAAGGCCTGTATCCAAAGCCTCAAGAATATCCCTTGTGTAGATTTCAATATCTTTTGTTTCGCTTAAAGAGCCGTTGTATTTGCCTATGGTTTCGTCTTCGGAAAAATGGTGTCCTAAAATAAT
>CAZNQI010000185.1:0-3319 GCA_964575375.1 uncultured Faecalibacterium sp. | reverse complement strand
GATGATAATAGTGTCTTCCAAAACGCCGAGCTCTTCAAGTGTATTGAACAGTTCGCCTAAATATGTATCAAATTCAGTAAGACAGTCAACATAAGTACCCAAACCTGATGTACCGTCAAAATCGTCTCCTGCAAAAACAGGTGCGTGTGGCCAAGGAGTTGCATAATATGCAAAGAATGGGTCATCACTGTTTGTAACCGTGTCGGTGATCCAAGTTGTGATTTCTTCGTGGATCCATTCGGTAAGCTTGCTTTGGTCTTTCTTGCCGTTTTCGTCTTTAAGCTCATCGGAACCGTGGACAACTTCGTATTCGCCGTTTTCTTCTCTTACGTGATAGAAAGCGTACATATCGTTTACATGGTGGCTACCGTAGAAGTAGTCAAAGCCTTGGTTCGTCGGGAGATATTCACCGTAGTCGCCAAGATGCCATTTACCGAATGCGCCTGTAGCATAACCTGCATTTTGGAATACTTCTGCAATTGTGATTTCATCGCCGAGCATACCGTCAACATTGTTGCCCATTTCAAAGGAGTTGTAAACTCTTGTCTGTGCAAACGGAGTAATTGTTTGAACTGTCGGGTAAATAACATTATCGGCATAGCCTCTGTACGGATAACGACCTGTAAGTGTTGCAAAACGTGCCGGTGAACAAACAGAATAGCTTGAATAGTAATTTGTGAAGTTAAGACCGTTTTCACCGATAGAGTCCATATTAGGTGTATCGTAAATTGCACCGTTTAAAGATGTGTCGCCATAGCCCATATCGTCCATAAGAATGAAAAGAACATTCGGATTAGAGGAGCTTGACTCATCAACACCGTCAAGATAATCGTCATGGCCTTCCCAAAGTCTTTCTGTAACAGGCTTTGTTCTGAAATTACCTGTAAGAACAGCAAGAACAGAAGATGCCACAAGAAGAATACTCAAAGCAAAAGAAGAAACCTTTTTGAGAGCTGTCTTTGCGCAATCCTTCTTTGCAAGGAAGAAAAGACCCCACAAGCATACTGCAGCAGGAAGAGCAAGAAGAAGGTTACCTGCAAGTCTTGTAAGAATAGTACCTTCACCTGCAAAAAGAGCATTGTCGGTAGTTGACCAGCCTGCCTCAGCAGAGGAAATGAAAGCACCGAAGCCTGCGTCAGCACCCCAAATCACATGGAAAATAATCATACCCACAACTGATGCGGCATAGCCGAAAACCATCGGAGCGTAAACTTTTTTCTTGATGATAAGTGAAAGTAAAATTACAGCTGACATAATGCAGCAATAAAGAAGGCTCACAAGAGTAACAAGGTTAAGTCTTGTGATAAGTTGAGCAATCATAATGCCCACACCTATAACCATTAAGATTATAGGAAACACTTTTTTAGAAGTGTCCAAAGAGATTTTTTTCTTGTCCATAATAATGTATATCCTTTCTAGATAATTGTCTAAATTATACTCTAAATACAAAATATAGTCAATATTTTTTGAAATTTTTGTTATATTTTATAAGGCATAAATTAAGTATGTACTTTTATTGAGTTTTGTGGTAAAATCAATTCAGCTTTTATTTGGAGGATTTTGCAAAATGAGTTTTACTATAACCGACGATATAAAACAGCTTCAGGGCAGAATTAAAAAAATCGTTATAAGCGACAAAAAAGCCAAAGATTTTGAATACGCCAAAATTACCGTTCGCCTTTTTACTTCAAAAAAAGGTTCACTTTGGCAGCTTGAAAAGCAAAAGGGTACACAGGTTTTTCACGAGAATATGAATGATGATTGTTTTTTTGATTTTCTTGAAAAAACAGCCACAGCTAATTTTAAACAAATTTGCATAACTGCCGAAGGATGTACTATCCATTACAACACGGCTAACGGAAAGCTGAAAAGAAAAATCACCGATAACGAGGTTTCAGTAAAAAGCGAAGCTCACAACAAAGAAAAAAACTATCTCATACCGTCAGGAAGCAAAATTCCCGCATTGGTTGACCTCGGAGTTTTTACAAAGGATTACAAGATTATCAACAGTAAATACGATAAATTCAAGCAAATAAACCGTTTCATAGAGATAATTGACGACGCATTTTCAAAAATGCAAAACGACGAAATTACAATTTTAGACTTTGGCTGCGGCAAAAGCTATCTGACCTTTATAATTTACTACTATTTCACAGAAATAAAAAAGGTTAAGGCGAAAATCATCGGCTATGATTTAAAAGAAGATGTTGTTAGAAGCTGCAACGAAATTGCAAAAAAATACGGCTACGATAATCTGCAGTTCTTCGTGAACGATGTTACAAAGGGTGAGGTCTACAAAGAAAAGGTTGATATGGTAATCACACTTCACGCTTGCGATATTGCAACCGATTTTGCTTTGTACCACGCAATTTCACACGATGTAAAGCACATCTTTTCAGTCCCCTGTTGTCAGCACGAAATATGCTCGCAAATTAAAAAGGGCGGCGAGTTCGATATTTTATTATCACACGGTCTTATTAAAGAGCGTTTTTCTGCACTTTTGACAGACAGCATAAGAGCCGAGCTTCTTAAAAAATGCGGTTATTCGGTTGATATAATCGAATTTGTTGATTTCGCTCATTCGCCTAAAAATCTTATGCTTCGCTGTGAGCTGAAGAAGAAAAAATCGCCCGACACCGGCGAAATCAAAGCCCTTGCAAATAAATACGGCTTTACTCAAAAGCTTTGTGAGCTTTTAAGTGAATAAAAGCAAACCGACAAAGAATGGTTAAACGTTCTTTGTCGGTATTTTTTATGGCAATTTACTCCCTTGTCGATACAGTCTGCACTTCTGCTTTCAGGGGCATTTTTTTAATTTCGTTAGGTTGAAGTAAGTTTTTCACTCCTAACTTCCTTGGCCTTCTGCCTGTTGCTTTTTTCAACTCCCTTTACTACTCCACCACTTAATCACATCGCTTCAATCTGTCTTTTCAGCTTCTCAACTATCCTTTTTTCAAGCCTTGAAATATAGCTTTGTGAAATTCCGAGCATATCGGCTACCTGCTTTTGTGTGTATTCCTTTGAGCCGAAAAGTCCGAAACGCATTGTCATAATCTGTCTTTCTCTGTCGCTTAGCTTCGACACAAGCTCTAAAAGCTGTCTTTTTTCATCCTGCATTTCAATATTTCGGTTAACAACATCGTTATCGCTGCCGAGAACATCGGACAAGAGCAGTTCGTTTCCGTCCCAATCAACATTTAACGGCTCGTCAATGGACATTTCGTTCTTTTGGTTTGCTGTTTTGCGAAGATACATAAGTATTTCGTTTTCAATGCACCTTGAAGCATAGGTTGCAAGCTTAATATTACGGTCGGGGCAA
>CAZNQI010000184.1:0-3326 GCA_964575375.1 uncultured Faecalibacterium sp. | reverse complement strand
AACAGAAAGTGGCACTGATTTCCTTAAGTTAATGACATTGCCTTTCAGGGGCGATAATGCAATGATATATCTGCTTCGCAGATGTGATATTCGCCTGTGGCGAGTGATATTTTGCATATTGCAAAGTGATATTTTCGCCCTTTTAGGGCAAAAATTGTGGGTCTGCGACGCTATTTTAATAATTTCTTGAAAATTCAAAATATCGTCAACAATTTTGTATTTTGCATTTAAATAACCTTTCAGGGGCGATTTTACCCCGTTAGGTTGATGAATGTTTCAACTTCAAGCTTCCTCAACTGCTTCGCTACTCTACTACTCAACTGCTCCATTCTGCATTTAAAAAGACGATTAAAAAAGAGAACAAAGCAGCTAAACCTGCAATGTTCTCTTTTAATTTATTACCTTATTCTTGCCATATAGTCCTCAAGTATCATAACTGCAGAAACGGCGTCAACGACATTCTTTCGTTTCTGCCCTCTTACGTTGTTGGTGCTGAGTACTCTGTGAGCTGAAACGGTAGTCAGTCTTTCATCCTGCATAACTGTTTCTATTTGTGTTTGCGAAAAGAGCTTTTCTGCAAATGCTTTGCATTTTTCTGCTCTTTCACCCTCGCTGCCGTCCATATTTTTAGGCAAACCAACAACTATCCTTTCGGGCCTATGCTTTTCTATTATAGCTTTAATTTCCTCTATAAGCTTCGGCTCATAGCCTTGCTTTATAACAGCCACCGGAGATGCAAGCATCTGCATTTTGTCGCACACAGCTATACCCGTTCTCGCGTCGCCGTAATCAATACTTAATATTACCATAACTCACCTTAACTCGCCTGCAAATCTTTGATATGCTTTTGTGTTTCCTCATAAACCTCGGAGAAGGTTTTTGACGACATACCACTGTGAATACCACTGAACACGCTCTTGAAGATTGTCTTTGACGGGTTTGATGTACCGGTGTAAAGGTTTGCTCTGTAGTCATAACCGTACCAAACAGAAGCAACATAGTGAGGAGTACCACCGCAATACCACTTATCGCAGTTGTCGGATGTTGTACCTGTCTTTGCAAAGGTTTGGAAACCGCTGATGTATGAGCCGTAGCCTGTGCCTGATGATGATGTAACAGCTTTTGTAAGCATTGAAAGAAGGCTTTCTGCTGTGGAGGTCTTGATAACCTGTTCAGGCATATCGTTACCCTTTTCCAAAAGTACGTTACCGTTTCTGTCCGTAACCTTATAGTAGCTGTATGGCTCGTAATAATAGCCACCGTTACCGAAGGTTGCAAACGCAGCAGCCATTTCAAGAGTTGTAACACCCGTGTTGGTACCGCCAACGGCAAGACCGCTGAGTGTTTCATCGGCAGAGGAAAGACCCAAATGGAACTTCTCGTTGCAATATCTCATAGAAGTACCTGTGGTGAGCATCGTGTCAAGAATTCTTGCAGGAACTGTATTAAGAGATCTTATAAGAGCATTCTCGACTGTTATATACTCGCCCGAACCGTGATCGCCGTTGAAGTTTCTCGGCCACTCTTCTCCGTTGAGTGTAATTGCCTTTTCAAGTATCGTCGATGTAGCCGTAACAAGACCTAAATCTACTGCGGGAGCATAAATTGAAAGCGGCTTAATAGATGAACCGGGTTGCCTTTTAGCTCTTACATCGGTTGCTCTGTTATACGCTCTGTTTGAGGTTTTTTCTCCCGTTCCGCCAACCAAAGCTACAATTCTTCCCTGGTAGTCCATAATAGTCATCGAAGACTGCGGCAGCTCACCGTAGGAATCCACTCTCGCAGACGGGAAGCCCGTTCTGTTAAGATAAGCGTCTTCCAGCGCTGACTGAATTTCAGTATCTACAGCAGCATATATTTTAAGACCGCCGTAATACACCATTCTCCAAGCTTCGTTGTAATCATAACCGTATTCAGCTTGCAAATCCTGGATAACTTGGTCGATTGTATATTCTTCATACCAAGAAAGTATCTCGTCCTCTTGTACCTCATCTGATGAGCTTGACGAGCTCTTCGGTAAAATATTAACCTCGTATTTAAGTCCTTTTTTGTATTGCTTTTCGGTTATTTTTCCCTCTTGCCACATATACCAAAGGCAGGTTTGCTGGCGTTCAATACATTTTTCGTAGTTTGCATAAGGGTTTTGGCTATACGGTGCCTGTGTAATACCTGCAAGGATTGCACATTCATAAAGGTTAAGCTCCGACACCTCTTTACCGAAATAGGTTTCTGCGGCTGTCTTAACACCGTAACAGCCTGCGCCGAGAGATACTGTATTGAGATACGCTTCAAGAATATCCTTTTTAGAGTAATTCTTTTCAAGATTGAGCGCTCTTAAAATTTCGTTGAACTTTCTGTTGTAGGTAGCCTCTTTTTGGTCTGTGAGGTTCTTTATCAACTGCTGTGTTATGGTAGAACCGCCTTGACCCTCAAGGTCGGGGTCAATAAGAACACCTATTGTACGAATCCAGTCCACACCGTAATGCTTATAAAAACGCTTGTCCTCAAGGCAAACGAATGCCCAAAGCAGATTTTCCGGCATCTCCTCATAGTCCACCCAAATACGGTTTTCCTCGCCGTGTAATCTTGCAAGTTCAACTATATCGTTGTTTTCATCATAGGCATACATAATAGATGTCTGATTTTGTGAATTCTTATATAAATCGAGATCTATTGCATTATTGCCGTTTATGAAAGAATCAACATACGTCAGCACAGACCCACCAACAATAAGTACAGTAAGCATTCCCGCCACAAACAGGCTGAAAAAGAAAAGGAATATCGTGAAAAGCACAGGATGCTTCTTTTTTCTTTTTCTCTTTTTCTTTTTGTTTGCTACAGGTTTTGTTCTAACATTAGCAGCGTTATCCTTTTTATTAGTAGCCATTATAAAGACATCCTCCAATAGTTATTCTTATATTAGCATAATTACCCATACTAATAGTTATTATAATAAATCTTTAAAATTAAATCAACCATAAAACTGTATTTTTAGCAAAAATAATATAATTGTAATTATTTTTTAATCTATACTATTTACAAATGAAAAGCAAAAAGACGAGCAGCACCGAGCTACCCGTCTTTTTTATTAAACACCTTTCGGTTTATCTGTGTGCGTTAATCTCACACGCTCCAAACAACATTTGAGGAAGCATCTTCGTCATCGTCGCTTTCAGTGCTTTGGAATTCAACATTGCTGTAACACTTCATACCTGTACCCGACGGGAGAAGCTTACCGATGATAACATTTTCCTTAAGACCGAGAAGCGGGTCAACCTTACCTCTGATTGCGGCTTCGGTAAGAACTCTTGTTGTTTCCTGGAATG
>CAZNQI010000183.1:0-3403 GCA_964575375.1 uncultured Faecalibacterium sp. | reverse complement strand
TTTTCGCCCTCTCGGAGTATAAGCATACGCCTTCGGGGCGAAGAAAACGCCTTCTTCATCTTAGTGGGCAGCCCCTTCTTATTGTATACCAACCTTACAAAATCTTAAGATTCCTTTCATTGAAAATATGCTTGTATATCTGTATAATATAAACAACTAAAACATTGGTGGTGTGAAAATGAAAGCAAAAATTCTGCTTATAGAAGACGATGTTTATCTTCGTGAGGGTCTGTGCGAACTTCTTTCAAAGGAAAGCTATGAGCCTGTATCTGCTTGCAATTGTACACAGGGTAAAAGACTTTTTTGTGAAGACAGCTTCGACCTCGTCATACTTGACGTTATGCTTCCCGACGGCAGCGGCTTGGAGCTTTGTACCTTTATCCGTCAAAAAAATTCCGATATTCCAATTCTTTTTCTCACAGCCTGCGACGAGGAATTTCAAATTGTACGAGGTCTTGATGCAGGAGCAGACGACTATGTAACAAAGCCGTTTCGCCTGCTTGAATTGCTTTCACGTGTTCGTGCGCTTCTTCGCAGAAAGACCACCAGCACCACTTATCAGTTCGGCGATATTTCTGTTGACATTTCAAATATGACAGTGAAAAAAGGTGCAGAAAACCTGTTCCTTACTCCAACTGAATTTCAAATTCTCTCTGCTCTTATACAAAACAGCGGTGTTATCGTTACTCGCTTATCCCTTTTACAGCGTATTTGGGACAGCGACGGCAACTTCATTGACGACAACACTCTTTCTGTTCACATCAGCCGTCTGAGAGACAAAATCGGTGCAGAGCATATCGTAACCGTTCGTGGCACCGGTTACAGATGGGAGGAGTAATATGAAGGATGCTTTTATCATTGCGGCACTTATTATTGCTGTTATAGTCTCTGCGGTTTTGTTAATCACTCAAATGATTAATACAAAGAAGATCCGAAAGCTTACAACGGACATCGACAATTTCATAAAAAACGCAACTATGACAGAGCTTTCCACCTCTGACGGCGCTTTGGCACACTTGCAAAGCAATATCTGTGAGCTTGAAGCAAGACTTATACAGGAAAGAGAGTATACCAAGCAGGAAGCAAAAAACAACACCGAGTTTATCTCCGATATTTCACATCAGCTGAAAACTCCTCTTGCAGGGCTTCGACTTTACTGCGAAATGGAGCACAGCATTTCCCCAAGCGCCCATACGGAAAAAGAGTTGGAGCTTATCAGCAAAATGGAAAAGCTTATACGTAATGTTCTAAAGCTCGAAAAAATTCGCAGTGATACTTATATTATGAACTTTTCGGAATGCGAAATAGCCGATATTGTTTTTGAGCTTAAAACAGAATTCACCTCTCTCTTTCCGCAAAAAGCAATAAGCATAAACGGCAACGGCAGCTTTCGATGTGATAAAGCGTGGCTTCGTGAGGCTTTGGGCAATGTTATAAAAAACGCTTGTGAGCATACAAAGGATAACGGCAGTATCGATATATTCATTGAACAGGCAGAAAAAAGTGTCAGCGTTATTATTGAGGATAACGGTGGTGGCGTACCCGAGAATGAGCTTTCCTTGCTTTTTAAAAGATTTCACCGTACAGAAACCGCATCACCCGACAGTGCCGGTATCGGACTTTCAATCACAAAGGCTATAGTCGAAAAGCACCACGGTACAATAACTGCCGAAAACAGCGAAAAAGGACTTCGCATAGTTATGTGCTTTCCTATAATTGATGCAAATTTGAAGCTATGAATACTGACTGTTTTCTGTATGGACTTTTATACTTTTTTGTGCTATAATTCGAACAGAAATGCAAAAAATATTATCCGGTGGTGAGTGAAATGGATTTACAGAAAAAAATACTTGAACTTGTTTCGTACCCCACAGAGCGTGAGTGGTTTGAGTTTAAAGAAAATTGGTATGAAGCAAAAGGTATAGGTGAATATATTTCTTCACTTTCAAATGCGGCTGCTTTATTCGGAGAAAAACACGGATATTTGGTGTGGGGCATCAACGACAGAACTCACGAAATAGTCGGCACAAATTTCGACTATACAGTAGATGTCAAAAATGAACCTCTTCAGCACTATCTTGCAAGACAAGTTTTTCCTGACAATAATTTCAGCTTTAGTGAAACGCTTGTTGAAGGCAAAAGAATAGTTGTTATGCAAGTGTCTGCTGCACAAAAGGTGCCAACAAGCTTTGATTCGGTCAGATATTTAAGAATAGGTAGCAGTAAGGTTAATTTGGCAAAGTTTCCTGACAGAGAAGCAAATCTTTTTAAAATTCTGAACGTGGGACTTCCTACAGTTAATAACATTGTTTCTGAATATCAGGATTTGACTTTTGATAAGCTGTTTGTTTATTATGCATCTAAAGGCATAATTCTGAATGCTTCTAACTTTAAAAAGAACTTAGGTCTTATTACTGATGACGGAAAATACAATCTTCTCGCTCAGCTATTGTCAGATGATAGTCATTTTCCGATAAGATTTTCTGTTTTCAGCGGTACAAGTAAAGCGTCCACTATGTATTCCGTAAGAGAGTTCGGAAACACATGCTTACTGTTGTCTCTTGATAAGGTTTTGGAATACGGTGAAATTCTCAATGTGCCGCAGGCTGATGAAAGAAACCGTAAGGTTGAACGAAAGGAAGTTCCTCTTTTTAATGCAGATGCATTCAGAGAGGCAATTATAAATGCATTTGTTCATAACAGCTGGATATCGGGAAACGCACCGATGATAACTGTTTTCAGCGACAGAATAGAAATTCTTTCCCGTGGAACACTGCCTCCCGGACAGACAACTGAAGGTTTCTTCGCAGGCGAATCAGTTCCGGTAAACCAAAAGCTCTCCGACATATTTCTTCAGCTTCATATCAGTGAACGAACAGGTCGAGGTGTCCCTAAAATCACAGAGATTTACGGCAAGGAAACTTACGAATTCAGGGAAAATTCAATAGTGGTTGTTATTCCGTTTAATAAACTGCCAACTGATGCAAATGCACCAGTTGATGCACCAGTTGATGTACCTGTTGATGCACCGGATGAATCTGTTGAAAACAAAATTTTAGCTTTTTGCAGAGAACCAAAAGGTATTTTGGAAATTTTAAAAATGTTAGGTTATACAGATAAACGAACTGTCAGAAAGTATCTCGAGCCTTTGATTAAAGAGGGTCGAATAGCAATGACAGTACCTGATAAACCCACCAGTAAAAATCAAAAGTATATCACCGTAAAATAATAAAAATTTTTATTTAATCGTTACAGCACGGGACTTCCCACTAAGCGCAGACCAAAAAGCAAAACAAAAGCAGATGTATTTCAGCTTAATTCTTTACTGAAATACATCTGTTTTATTCATTATATAGAATTTTGTTTTGCTATATGAAAATAATTTTTGCTTTTTTAGACGCTT
>CAZNQI010000182.1:0-3459 GCA_964575375.1 uncultured Faecalibacterium sp. | reverse complement strand
TTTGTATAACGTTCTTGGTTTAAATTGTCCGTACCGTTGATATAAGGCAGAAAAACACCTTTATACACATAGGCAGTGAGATAAACGGGCTTTGTCGCTTCACTCATATAAAACTCTGAGTCCTCAGGCAAAAGACCGTTCAATATACTCTTGCATTCCGCAAAGGTTTTTCCCTCGGGGCAAACAATGCACTCGCTTTCAATCATATCAAAGGCTGTTTTATAATTGTAATGGAAGTAATTATCTGTTTTTTCGCCCTTTTCTTTTTCCGAGAAAACAGCAAAGCCGTTTTCGTCAGTTGTCAAGACGGTTTTCTTGTACCATAAATCGTCCATCTGAGAAATATAAAGCTCAAGGAAATAATCCGAAAGCTGAACATTACTAATCTTTATTTTAAAAAGATTTTCTTCATTGTCGCAGTTCCTGTAAATTGCACAGTTCCAAGCGGCAAAGGCACAACCAAAAAGCAACTGAATCGCAAGCACCGAGCATAAAAGAACGCTTAACTTCTTATTTTTCACCGTCTTGCACCTCCTTTTTATTTTCGGAAAGCTCTAACTTTGATTTTGAAATTCTAAAGTTTATAAACAGCAATAAGCCGCCGAAAATCATAAGCAATATACCGTTTAGGAACATCGAGGTATTCGACTGCATTACAAGCAGCATTGTATAGATAACAAGGAAGATAAAGCCTACGTTTATTGGGTAAAGCTTCTTTTCTCTTGCACCCGCAACAATCATAAGTATATAAATTGCAAATGCTGTAAATTTCAAGGGGAGAAATATGTCCTCTGCTAAATTTCTGCTGCTTACAGGAATAATTTTATCCACCTCTTTCGAGATGATAAATATGCCTGCAGTATATAGCACAAGCGAAAGCAAAGTGAAGAAAAGCAAAGCAAGCTTTACCTTATCAGGCTTCTTTGGCTTTAAAACGGCGAAAGAGATAATAGGTGATGAGAGGATGAACAAAAGACCTATTATTCTTTGTGCTTTGAGAATGTTTATACCTGTCGGGAAATCACTGCTTGCAAAGCAGATAACAGCCACTGCAAAGCCTAAAACACCAAGTATTTTAAACGGTAAGGTGTATGACGGTTCTTTTTCGGCAATTATAAGCAGCGAAAGACTCACACAGCAAAGACTTATGATGAAAAAGCCCGTGTCGCCTGACACTGCTGCAAAAACAAAGCTCATCACGCACCCTGCAATCGTGCTCAGCCACACGCAAAAGAGATTTGCCGTGGTGTTTTCCTTTTTATATTTGATGTAAAAATAACACGCACCGAAGATCGTTAAAAGTGTGAAGAATAAGACCATAATGTAATCGAGTGTCAAATTACCACGGTAGGATGTGCTTGACATTTCTATCATGCCTATACAAAGGCATATATAATGTATGCAAAGAGCCGAAACGCTTTTCAGCAAAAACGCTACGGGCAAAACCAGCACACAAACAGCGCACATATAAAACTCATACTCAAAATAAATCAGCGAGAGATTTTCGAGCATCAGCGCCGTTGCAATAATACCTGCTGACCACAATATCGCCGCGCCCTCTTTAAACGGTACGCTATCTGATTTTTTCACCATTACAAAGGCACCCACTGCGCCGCCGCATAAAAACGGAACGAACGAAAAAATATTTTTTAGCAAAAACGGCAGCTCCTGCCAAAAGTTTACAAAAACAAGGATAACACCTGCGCCTGCCAAAAACGCACCCAAAACAGAAAAGACAATTACAAGGACATTGCCGTAATTTTTCTTTTCATTTTCAAGCTCGGTGTTCCTTTTTTCACCGTAGATAACCTCCTCCAATGTTACATCGAAAATTTCTGCCAGTCTTTCAAGCATTTCAATATCGGGTTGTGTTCTGTCATTTTCCCACGAAGAAATCGCCTGACGGGAAACGCAAATTTTCTCTGCAAGAGTGTCCTGTGTCATAGAAACGGAGGTTCTTAATCTTTTAATGTTTTTTGAAATTTTAGTGCTCATTTAATCACTCCCTTCTGCTTTAAGTTTACACGCAAAAAGAGAAAAAGTCACGCAATTAGCCTTATCTTTAACTGCTACAATTTGTTGCAGAAGTATTTTCAGTCAACAAGAGCCGAAATCAAGTCAATTTCCTCGCTTTGAAGATGCAAAAATTCTCTTGTTGCCTCATCCTTTTTGAGAAGTCTTCCGATTTTTTTGACCTTAAAAAGAAAAGCTCTGTTCCATTTAACCTCATCAAAATGAGCTATCAAGGGGCAAACGCCGTTGCCTCTCAAATCGGGTACAACCTTAATTTTGCCGTCCTTTGTTATGTACGGAAACACGGGAAAAATTCTGCACGACAGAGGTCTTTTGTCTCTGTCGCATTTTCCGTCGCATACAGCAAGGCGAACACCGTTTTTCTCTATAACCGAAAGCTCGGTTTTTTCAAAGGGAAACAAAAGCATACCCGTCTCGTTATCTCCTTTACAACAGCTTTTGTCGCAAAGTTTTCCGCAATCCTTCTTTAAAGGTGTGGAAAAAGACAGAATTTCGTTTATCTTTCTATATAGCTTATCATAATATTTTTGAGTTTCCATAATTCATCACCACTGATATTATACAATAAATTTTACAAGAATAACATAATTTTCTGTTGAAAAAAATATGAATTTGTGTTATATTAATTTTTGGAGTTTTTTATAAGCTGTTTAGTGCGAAAATAAGAAGAAAGGAAGCGATACTTTTTTGTGAGAAGGCTGTCAGTATCTCCCTAAAAGTATCCCGAGGCAGATTAAGATGAAGAAAATTGGTTTTGACAACAACAAATATATAACCACACAGTCAGAACAAATCAGAAAGCGTCTTTCAAAATTTGGCGGTAAATTATATCTTGAATTTGGTGGCAAGCTCTTTGATGACCACCACGCAGCAAGAGTTTTGCCCGGTTTTCAGCCTGACAGCAAGCTCAAAATGCTTCTTCAGCTCAAGGACGAAGCTGAAATCGTTATCGCAGTCAGTGCAAAGGCTATAGAGCAAAAGAAATTAAGACGAGATCTCAACATTTCCTACGACAAGGAGGTTCTTCGCCTTATCGACCTTTTCAGAAGTGTAGGTCTCTACGTTGGCTCTGTTGTTATCACACAGTACGACGGTCAAGGTGCCGCCGATATTTTCAAAAACAATCTTAAGGAGCTTGGAATAAAGGTTTTCACACACTACAGAATTCCGGACTATCCGTCTAACATACCTCTTATTGTTTCAAAGGACGGCTACGGCAAAAACGAAAATGTTGAAACGGAAAGAAACATCGTTGTTGTAACAGCACCGGGTCCGGGCAGCGGCAAAATGGCAGTTTGCCTTTCACAGCTTTACCACGACCATTTATGCGGTATTCAAGCAGGCTACGCAAAATTTGAAACCTTCCCTATTTGGAACCTGCCTCTTAACCATCCCGTAAACCTCGCTTACGAGGCGGCAACTGCC
>CAZNQI010000181.1:0-3469 GCA_964575375.1 uncultured Faecalibacterium sp. | reverse complement strand
TGCCTCCTAATTAAGAATTAGCGGCGGTGCTTTTTAAAACTTCGCTACTTTGCCGGGTGTTTTTACATCCCCCAAATAAAAACCGGAAATTTTTATTTCCGGTTAGCTTAAAAAAGCACAGTTCATCCCCACATCTGTTTAAGTCCGAGGCAAGGCACACCTCGCCCGACAACTTAACGCAAGAAACAGCGTAGCTGATGAATATAGACCGCCCGGTTTTAAATCGGACATACTCGGCGGAAATTCCCTGCCTCAAAGGGCAGCCACCTCCCGCGTCATCGCATATCATTAGGTTATGTGAAGACGGAGTTATACCCAAACCCACTTCACACGCTCGACTATCTTACCACAACTGATTGTAAAAGTCAACAATTTTTGCAAAAAAACTTTGTTAAATTCGCAGATTTTTAATTTGTTCATAATTGGGGACAAAATGTTGTGTTTCGGGGGCGTCGAGATACCAAATATCGAGCATTTAATACGAGTTTAAAACAGAATTTTTGAAAAAGCTAAGGGGCTGCCCACTAAGATGCAGAAAGCGTTTTCTTCGCCCCTAAGGCGTATGTTTATACTCCGAGAGGGCGAAAAAGCGTCTAAAAAAGAAAAAATTATCTTCTTGCAACAAAACAAAATTCTATATAATAAATAAAACAGATGTATTTCAGTAAAAATTAAGCTGAAACACATCTGCTTTTGTTTTGCTTTTTGGTCTGCGCTTAGTGGGCAGTCCCTTTTAATTTTACAAATAGCTGAGAAGCCAGCTATAGTGGCTGTAGCAGTAACCGTAATAAGATGCTTTGTTATAGCATCCTGACCAATTACAGTAATACGAGGATGTGCTTGAGCTTGTGCCGGTTGACGGCTTGTGATCATAGCAATATTCACCGTCATAAGATGGTGTTTCAAAGCAATCATCCTCTGCACAGAATCCACCGTATACATAAATCTTATCAAACTTTTCACCAACTGTGTTGCCTTCAGTATCTATAAGCTGATACTTTTTATCACTCGTTGCAACAATAGCAAAGCCATCATCAAAGAAGTCGGTGGCATACGGATACTGAATATTTATAGCATAATTTCCTTCTTTGTCTATATAGCCGTAGTTTTCGTTAACCTTAACACATGCAAGACCATTGCAAAAAGCGCCTGCTTCATCAAACTGTGTATTTATAACTGCATTACCTTCTTTATCTATATAGCCGTATTTATCGGCTGTACATATAGGAATAAGACCCTCTGAAAGTACAGGATCTCCTGCTTCTTCATACTGAACGTTTATAACATAACTGCCTGTCTTGTCTATAAATCCTACAAGATCATTTACTACAACAGCAGCAATACCGTTCTCAAAAGGCAATGCCTCTTCAAACTGAAAACCGATAGCTGTTTTTCCTGTTTCATCCAAAAAGCCGTATGAGTCATTCATTGACGCTAAATATAAGCCCTCGGTCTTGTTATATATATCATCATAGTTGGCAGGAATTACATAATCGCCGTTCGTATTGATAATGCCATAATATGAATTGTCGTTCTTTTCAACTTCAACAATAGCTTCACCATCCACGAAGTTATAGGCATAATCAAAAATACAACCGATTACCATTTTTCCGGTGGTGTCGATATAACCGTACTTATCGTTTGTGCAAACCTTTGCAAGACCACCATTAAAATCGCCTGCAGATTCATACTGTGGTTGAACAACAAGTTCTCCGTTAATATCTATATAACCCCATTTGTCATCTACCTTAACAGCAGACAAGCCCTCGCTAAACCCTCTTACATCATCGAAAGCATAGTTTATAACAACCTTGCCTGTTGTATCAATAAAGCCATACTTTATTTCCTCGTCTTTGGTTTCTTTGTTTACCCAAGCCAAGCCCTCTGAAAAACTGCCACAGCCTTCAAACTGTGCATCAATTGCATATTCGCCCTGTTGGTTGATATAGCCCCAGCTTTTACCGTTATACACTCTGAGTAAATTATCCGAAAATAGATTTACCTTTTCATCAGAGCTTGTACTGCCCGTTCCCGAAAACGGATTTATTATGAAAATAGCTACAGCTGCAACTAAAACAACAACAGCTGCTACCATACCAACTATTTTACCCTTTCCTTTTTTCTTTTCAGCAGTTACCGCTACTGTTTCTTGTGGTGTAGCTTCAGCTTCTGTTACTACTTCATTTTTTTCTTCGTTCATTTCCATTTTTTGACCTCCTAAATTCGCTTTTTTAACTATTAATTAGTTATTTTTTAACTAATTAATATTATTTTAGTTTATCAAAGACTTATTGTCAAGTGTTTTAGTTAAATTTGTTATATAATAAATATAACAATTAGCAGAAAAGAGTTGATAAATATGAATATCGGTTCAAAAATACGAGACCTTCGTGAAGATGCAGACCTCACCCAAAGCGAAATGGCAGCCCTTATCCCCATGAACCAATCTAACTACTCAAAAATTGAGCGAAACGTTCAAGACCCCAGCGTATTCCAATTGAAGCGTATAGCAGAAATTTTGAGCATCGATTTAAACGAGCTGTTTGAGCTTAAGGAAAGTTCTGACGCTTACTCTACAGATTTGATTTTTGCAAGAAAAATCAAACGCCTTTATAAAGAAACATATAAGAAGTAACTCCTGCACGTTTTTTCAGTAACGTACAGGAGTTTTTATATACCTAAAGCTCCCCTTAAGCATTTTGTCGTCTTGGGCGGAAGGTCAAGCCACTGTTTGTACAAGCTTTCCCGCGTACCGTCAAGAAAGCTAAAAAGCAACCATACTCTTTTTTTCTTGACTTACATCTAATAATGTAATATAATATCACATATAAAAAAAGCAATACTATAATATTATAACAGAAAGAGGCTGATAATTATGCATATCGATACTAAATGTATCCATTCGGGTTACACTCCAAAAAACGGTGAGCCGAGACAAATTCCAATTTATCAAAGCACAACCTATAAATACGACTCAAGCGTAGAAATGGGCAAGCTTTTCGACCTTGAGGCTTCGGGCTATTTCTATACCAGACTTCAAAACCCGACAAACGATGCAGTTGCCGCAAGAATCGCTGACCTTGAGGGTGGCGTTGCAGCAGTGCTTACTTCATCGGGACAAGCCGCAAACTTCTTTGCAATTTTCAACATCTGCTCTGCAGGCGACCACGTTGTTTGCTCAACAGCTATCTACGGCGGCACCTTTAACCTTTTCAATGTTACGATGAGAAAGCTCGGCATTGAATTTACATTCGTTACACCCGATTGCAGTGAAGAAGAGCTTGAGGCTGCTTTCAAAGAAAACACAAAGGCTGTTTTCGGAGAAACACTTTCCAACCCATCACTTCAAGTTCTCGATATTGAAAAATTCGCTAAAGCCGCTCACGCTCACGGCGTACCACTTATCGTTGACAACACATTCCCGACACCTATCAACTGCCAAGCATTCAAATACGGTGTTGACATTGTT
>CAZNQI010000180.1:0-3478 GCA_964575375.1 uncultured Faecalibacterium sp. | reverse complement strand
TGGCCGATATGAAGATAGCCGTTAGGCTCGGGCGGGAAACGTGTCTGTACGCGATTATAAACTCCGTTTTCGAGGTCTTCGTCTATAAAATCGTGTATAAAATTAGAGGAATTGATAATTTCGTCCATAAACTATATCCTTTCTGCACCGTGTTAAGCTGAAAAATGTCGAAGTGCGCTTTGTAATCTTTCTTTGACCTTATCTTCACCGAGAAGGCTCATAATCGCATAAAGGTCGGGAGTGTTTCTTCTGCCTGTAACTGCAACACGAACAACCGTTGAAAGGTCGCCAACGTGTCCCTTGTAAAGCTCGGGGTTCTTTTTATACTCCTTAACATTAGGTGTAAAGCCAATGCTTTCACACATATCCTTCATACGAGTAAACCATTCGTCTTTAGTGTCGTTTGCGTTGTATACCTCAAGATAGGCTTTAAGAATATCTGCAGCTGTTTCACCGGATATATTTTCGGGAAGCTCAAAGCTGTTTTCAAAAAGCTCATCGAAGAAGTAGCTTACATAATCCTTAACCTGGCTAAAGCAAGCAATATCCTTTCTCGGTTTCGGGGTTTCACGGTCGATGTTGAGAATTTTTGTGCTGTAGTCGCTATCTCTTTTGAGAAGCTCGGCAAAGTCCTTGTCAAATCTTTCTGCCCAGGTGAGTGTATAGTCGTATACCTTTTCAGCACTCATAACAGATATAATGTTCTTTGAAACGTCGGAAAGCTTCACCATATCAAACAAAGCACCGCTTACGCTCATCTTTTTAAGATTAAACGGGAACGAGGAAAGCTCTGCATCCTTATTAGCCTTTCTCCAATCTTCAAAGTTGGAGTTTGCAAGAGTCATAATATATTCGTTAACGCTTTCCATCGGGTAACCCATTTCGCCGTAGTATGAAACTGCTGCTTCGGGGTCCTTACGCTTTGAAAGCTTTCTCTTGCCGTGTGTTTCCTCATCCTCTTTCATAATAGGAGAAACGTGAGCAAACTTTGGAACCTTAAAGCCGAGAACCTTGAAAAGCTGAATATGAATAGGCACGGACGATATCCATTCATCACCTCTGATAACGTGAGTTGTTCTCATAAGATGATCGTCAACTGCGTGTGCGAAGTGGTATGTAGGAATACCGTCGGACTTCAAAAGCACAACGTCCTGCACATTTTCGGGCATTTCGATTTTACCCTTGATCATATCGTCAAAAAAGCATTTCTTCTCGCTGTCTCCGGGTGAGCGAAGACGAAGTGTCCACGGCTTACCCTCGGAAATATTCTTTTCAATTTCCTCAAGAGTGAGACTTCTGCACTTTGCATATTCACCCCAGTAGCCCTTTTGGGGCTCGTTTTCCTGCTTGCTTCTTATCTCATCGAGATCCTCTGCCGAGCAAAAGCACGGATATGCAAGACCTTGCTCTGTCAGCCATTTAGCAAATACGTGGTAGATATCCTTTCTTTGGCTTTGGTAGTACGGGCCGTAGTCGCCCTTTTCCACTCCTTCATCTATAACACCCTCATCAGGTGTAACGCCAAAGGTTTTAAGTCCGTCAAGCATTACCTCAACAGCACCCTCGATTTTTCTTTTTTGGTCTGTATCTTCAACTCTTAGGAAGAAAATACCGTCTGTTACCTTTGCTGTTTTATAAGCAACCGTACCTGTGAACAAATTACCGAAATGCAAAAAGCCCGTAGGACTCGGTGCAAGGCGGGTAACTCTTGCGCCCTCTTTAAGATTTCTTTCGGGAAAACGCTTTTCCATATCCTCCGGTGTTTCGGTAACATCGGGAAATAATATCTTTGCAAGAGATAAATTATCGTTCAAAACAAATCCCCCTTATAGGTTATTATAATTCATTATATTATCTCAAATTTTAATAGAAATAGCAAGGGTTTTGCGAAAAAAAGTTTACTGCTGCGGCAAAATAAACGAGCTATACATAAAAGGCTCCAAAAGAAAAAAGTCGCAAGAATTTTCCCTGCGACTTTTGCTTTTATTTATTCCTCGTTTTTAGGCTCAATCTCAACTCTTACTTTGCCGATTCGTCTGTCCTCAACATTGAGAATTGTGAACTTAAGGTTTTCATAAACAAGCTCGTTCATATCGCCGTCCTTAGGCAAGAAGCCTAAAAGACTTATGATAAAACCACCCAGGGTATCGTAATCACCCTCAGGAATAATTTCGCCCACAAGCTCATTTACCTCTTCGATAAAGGCTGTACCGTCAATTGTAAAGACATTTTCACTCTCTTCAACAATTCCCTCTTCCTCGTCGTCATATTCATCTCTGATATTACCAACGATAGCCTCAACAAGGTCTTCCATTGTAACAATACCTGCTGTACCGCCGTATTCGTCAACAACAACAGCCATCTGTACACGGTTTTCTGTCATTTCGCTGAAAAGCTTACCGCAATTTTTGCTCGAAGGCACATAATAAGCTTCACGCATAATATCGGCAGGATGTACATTCTCGGGCAAGGAAGCCGAAACAAATTTGAGAAGGTCTTTTATATAAATTATACCGATAATATTATCCTGATCCTCGTGATAAACGGGAATTCTTGAATATCCGTGCTCCATTGAAAGCCTGACAGCGTCCTGCAATGAGTCGGTATCCTCAACAGCAATCATATCGGTACGGTGTGTCATAATATCCGTAACGTCAATATCGTCAAACTCGAAAATATTGTTTATCATTTCCTTTTGCTGATTTTCAATAACGCCCTTTTCCTCACCCACGTCAACAAGCATTCTTATTTCCTCTTCCGTAACGCTTTCTTCGTCAGCATTCGGGTCGAAGCCGAAAAGGCGTACAACAGCATTTGTTGAAAGAGAAAGGATTTTTACAAACGGAGACGTTATCTTTTTAACCACAAGCAAAATGCCTACAACCTTATAGGCAATTTTATCAGGCTTTTGCATAGCCATACGCTTTGGTGCAAGCTCGCCGAGTACCAACGAAAAATAAGACATAATAAGTGTTATAATAACAACGCAAGCGCCGTTTATAAGGCTTGCGGGTACTTTCGGCATAAGAGGTATAAGTACATTTGAAAGCATTGAAGCAAATGTAGTAGAAGCACTTGCAGATGTAAGAAAGCCTGCAAGGGTTACACCGATTTGAATTGTGGATAAAAAATTACTTGGGTTCTCTGTAAGCTTTTTCACCTGTAAGGCTTTCTTGTCGCCGTCCTCTGCCATCTTATCAATAAGATTATCGTTGAGCGAAATTATCGCAATCTCACTCATTGCAAAAAACGCATTCACAAGAATAAGCATAAAAAGCAAAATTAAATTAAAGAAGATATTACTACTTCCCGGGTCGTCTGACATTTTAAATATTACTCCTTTCGAGATTAAATAATGATTTTATATTATACAAGATTTTGTGCAATTAGTCAATACATATTTTCACTTCAAGCCGGCATACGTGTTGTGTTACAATAGATGTGAGACCAAAAGAATAGAAAAAATGATTGAGATCTG
>CAZNQI010000179.1:0-3492 GCA_964575375.1 uncultured Faecalibacterium sp. | reverse complement strand
ATTGAGCGATAAGCTGAAGGATAAACAGCACATATATTTTATAGGCAGAAATACCGATTATCCGTTAGCGATGGAAGCTGCACTTAAAATGAAAGAAATAAGCTATATTCATTGCGAAGCATATCCTGCGGGAGAATTAAAACACGGAACTATTTCTCTTATAGAAAACGGTACGGTATGTGTAGCCGTGGCATTAAGAGAGGCTGTGATTAAAAAAACGCTCAGCAACATAAAAGAAATAACGGCAAGAAACGGAGAGGTTTTAGTCCTGACAACAGAAAAGCTTAAAGGGTATTTTGAAGCTTATCAGTGTATTGTGGTACCACACATAGAGCAGGATGCTTTTTCCGGGCTTTCCGGTATGCCGGCACTGCAGCTGCTTAGCTATTTTGTTGCAAAAAATAAAGGGTGCGATATCGATAAACCGAGGAATTTAGCGAAATCGGTTACAGTTGAATGAAAAAATATTATTATAAAGTTAAAAAAGTGCGTTAAAAATGAATTTTTTTTGAATTATCTATTGACATTGTTTAAATTTAGATATATAATAAAACCAAGCTAAGGACGAAAGTCTAAAGTTAATCTACAAAGGAGGATTTCATAATGGCTGAGCTTAGAGAATTCATCATGACAAACTGGGCAGAAATCGTTGCTTTCTTCGATAAGATTTATGCTATCGTTAAAGAAATCATGGGCGAAGAAGTTTAATTCTTTTACCTAAACAGTTTTAAAATTTGAAATTTTAAAATCGGGGAGCCACCTTAAAGGTGGCTTCTTGTTTTGTAAGCTTTTTTGAAATCGGTTTATTTATATTAAAATTGTTTCGCATCGGCACGAAAAGCGTCAGCGGTACAGCTTTCGGCATAAATGTGTCCGATGATATTGTATAATTTAATTACTAATTATAGAAAGGGTGAAAATGTATGTCAGGTTTTGCAAGAGCTTTGCACGACAGTAATGAATATCAAAAAGTAAAAAGTGCAATATCAGGCAGTAAACTACCCATGGGGATAATAGGTCTCAGTAATGTACACAAGGCGCACTATATATCTTCGCTTTGCTGTGAGCTTCAAAAGAAGTGCCTTATTGTGTGTCCGGACGAAAACACAGCCTCAAAGCTTTGTGAGGATCTTAATGTATTTTCAAAAAGAGCGTATCTTTATCCGGCAAGGGATTATAATTTTCGCCCCGCAGACAGCCAATCACGAGAGTTTGAGCAAAAAAGACTCGGTATCCTTTCAAAAATACTTGATGGTGATTATGACTTCATTCTTTGCTCTGTACAAGGTGCTTCGCAGCTTACAATGCCAAAAAGCGAGCTTAAAAAACGCTCTATTAAAATTAAAACGAATGCCGAAATTCCGCTTGACGATATTGTTCGTGTTTTAATTTCTGCCGGTTATACAAGACACGAGCAGGTGGACGGTGCAGGTCAGTTCTCTGTTCGAGGAGGAATACTTGATATTTTTGCACCGGGTATGGAAAAGCCTTGCAGAATTGAATTCTGGGGCGATTGCATTGACTCAATTTCTGTTTTTGATATTGAAAGCCAAAGGCGAGAGGACGTCTTGGATTGTGTGAAGATAACTCCGTCGTCGGAGGTGCTTTTTGACAATGACGAAGCTATGCTTCAAAAATTGCAGAGCTTTGTCTGTTCCGTTAAGGGAAAAGGAGCTACACAAATAAAGGCCTCAATAGGCGAGGATATCGACAAATTAGAGCATTTTGTGCATATAAATGCGTCGGACAGATATCTTTCCTTAGCATACGATGAGCTGCATACGATTTTTGATTATATGAGCGAGGATTTGCTTTTTGTTTGTGAAAGTCTTGGTGTTAAACAAAAATTTGCGGCATATCAGCAGTTTATATCAGACGATATTAAAGAGATGATTCTTGAGGGTATGCTTGCAAAGGGCATAGACAAATACATTCTTTCGTGGAATGAAATTGTATCTGTGTTTGAAAAAACAGGTGCAATTTATACGGACAGCATTGCAAGAGGCTCGTTTGATACACCCGTTAAAGAGCTTGTAAGTGTTGAGGCTCAGCAGCTTTCACGCTGGAACGGTATGCTTTCCGTTATTACTGAGGATGTAAAATCGGCTCTTGATTTGGGATACACTGTTGTTGTTATGGCAGGTACTCAAAAGAATGCAAAAGAGCTGGCGTACGATCTTGAAACAGAGGAGATGAAAGCCCACTATTTCCCTGTTGTACCTGCTGAGTTTCCGAAGAATATGATATGTGTTCTTTCGGGAAGTGTAAGTGCAGGACTTGAATATACTTCTTTGAAATTTATGCTCTTGTCCTACGGCACAAACAGTTCTGCAGGTTCATATATGCCTAAAAAGCAAATGAAAAGGCAAGGCGGACTCACTTCGCTTACAGAAATTACAAAAGGGGACTATGTGGTACACGCTACATACGGTATAGGTATGTTTGACGGTATTACAACTCTTCGAGTTTCCGGAGTGGTTAAAGATTTTTTAAAGATAAATTACCGTGGCAGTGATGTGCTTTATTTGCCGGTAACACAGCTCGATTTGCTTTCTAAATATGTTTCGGCAGGGGAGTCGGATAAGGCGATAAAACTTAACAAGCTCGGCTCTGACGAATGGAAGAAAACAAAGACCAGAGTCAGAGGTGCTGTTAAGGATATGGCACAGCAGCTTATTAAGCTGTACAGTAAAAGACTTAAAAGTGAAGGCTTTGCTTTTTCTGAAGATATGGATATGCAAAGTGATTTTGAGCGTCGCTTCGAATTCGAGGAGACCGACGACCAAATTGAAGCTATCAACGAGATAAAAAGGGATATGGAAAGAAGTGTGCCTATGGACAGACTTCTTTGCGGTGATGTTGGCTTCGGAAAAACAGAGGTAGCTTTAAGAGCTGCTTTTAAGTGCGTTGCAGACGGAAAGCAATGCGCTATTTTGGTGCCTACAACGATTCTTGCATTTCAGCATTTTCAAACTCTTAAAAAGCGTTTCGACTCTTTTCCTGTAGAGGTTGAAATGATAAGCAGATTTAGGACTCAAACACAAAAAACGAAGATTAAAAAAGCTCTTAAAAGAGGCAGTATTGATATAATTGTGGGTACTCATTCGCTTATTGCGAAAAGCGTGCAGTTTAAAGACTTAGGTCTTTTGATTGTGGACGAGGAGCAACGCTTTGGTGTGGCACAAAAGGAAAAATTGAAAGAGCTGTTCCCGACTGTGGATGTGCTTACGCTTTCGGCAACTCCTATACCTCGTACTCTTAATATGGCGATGACGGGTATTAGGGATATGTCTGTGCTGGAAATACCTCCCGAGGGCAGACACCCTGTTCAAACCTATGTTTTGGCACACGATATGCGAGTGCTTTCCGAAGCTATGGAAAGAGAGCTTCGCCGAGGCGGTCAAGTATATTATTTGTTTAATCGTGTGGATGGAATGGCTTCTTTCATCTGCTCCACAAGAGTATCAAACATCTGATTAGCCTGAGTATCAA
>CAZNQI010000178.1:0-3538 GCA_964575375.1 uncultured Faecalibacterium sp. | reverse complement strand
ACTTCTTTTATATGTTCATTTCAAGCGGCTTTTACGGCACATTAAAGTATTGGCTTGAAAACCCCGAAGAGATGAGCAAGGCATCGCTAAAGGGCCTGACCTATGTGCTTATAAAGCGATTGCTCGTTCCTACAAACCCGGATATAGAACAATTTACCGTTTAGTAAAAATAAAAAGTATGGTATTCAGTTTTCCTGTACCATACTTTTATTTTTTTAGTTCTTACACAAAAGCCAGACAATCTTCTCTAAAAGACTTTTCAAGCTTTATAAGCCTTTCTGCAAGACGCTTTGCACCGTCGGATGCACCTGTATATTGGTTAAGATATTCATTGAGCTTTTTAATTCCCATATCACAGCCGTCAACCATAAGCCCCGCAACGCTTTTATCGTCGGGTGAAGTGATCATTTTCATATTAATTTTCATCCAAGACATTGCCCTTGCCATCGGTGCCGGTTCTTTTCCGCTTTCACCGAATTCATTCAGCATTTGGTGTATATCGTCGCCCAAGGCTTCATGTTCGCTGAGTGCCTCGGACATAATTTCCAAAAGCTTTTGGCTTTGAACATTATCCAGCACTTCTTTAATCGAATTCACTGCCGTTTTGGAGCCGGAATCACATTCCTTTAAAAGTTCAACCGTATCTTGCATAATCTTTACCTCAAGGGAGCTTCATTCCCTGTCTTTCTTTTAGTTTTAATACTATTTTGAGCAAAGCAGGTGCCTTTTATGCAAAAAATCTACAGCCAAAAGCATAAAACAAATAACACCGAATTGATATATACTGTGTTATTCATCAGAGACTTGTGAATAAAACTGCCGAGTGTCCTTATGAACACTCGGCTAAATGCAGTAAATTTTAATTTATAAAATTATTTAATTAATATGTGAATTCCCAAGACTCATCAAGACCGCCTTCAAATGAAGCACTACCTAATGAAACAGCACCCTCACCTGACATAGGAAGCTTATAAACAGCTTTGATAACCTTGTCGTTAGCATTAACAGTAATTTCAACTGTTGAGCCGGGGTAATGCATATTAGCTGTTGTAATTTCAAGAGGAATGTCGAGTGATGTTATGTCAAGATAACCGATAGCCTGTGAGTTATAGGTAGGAATCGGAGAATCCTTTGTGGTATGCTCTTCAACGATTGTGATTGTGTAAACTGTGTTGTCTCCAACCTTTTCAACCTTCGCGTCTGCAACACCCTCTGCAGTAAGTGTGTAGTCCTTATTGCAAGGAGGAATTTCAGAGTACGGAGTCTTGCCATCCTCAGTCTGACCGTTTACAAAGGTAAATGTTGTGCTTGAAGGGCCATCGCCAACAAGGTTTTTGATAACACTGTTAACTGTATCTCTAAGGAATGAAACAGAAAGGTCAACGATATTAACAACGATAGATTCATCCTTAACAGCTGTCATATTCTGCTCACTCTTAACCTGGTTTACATACTTGCTTACTGCAGCAACAATTTCAGCTTTGGACATTTCTGCAGACGAAGTTGTTGAAGCTGTTGTTGAAGCTGTTGTGCTTTCTGTTGCATTTACATCAATCGCAGTAGAGCCCTCAGTCGTACTCTGCGTTGTGGTTACAACAGGCTGTGTTGTTGTAGTAGTCATCGTTGTAGTTGCGGTAGTTGTTATAACAGGAACTGTTGTGGTTTCCTTTTCTCTTGTCTTTTCTTTATAGACACCGATTTCAACACCCATTACAAAAATCCAAATCGCAAGGAAAATGCTGATAACAATTTTTACTTCTTTTTTCATAAGTAACTCTCCTTTAATACGGTTTCATCGTAAGAAAATTATTATATCTATCGATATCGAAGTAAATTTTTACCGAATAGAATACTACCAATAGAATACTACATTTTTAACATTTATGTCAAGTGATAGTGCAAAAATAAGATTGAATATTTCGTGAATAAATCAACAATTTTATTTTCGCTAAAAGAAAAGCTATACAGCGTGTCAAAAATGCTTTCAGACACGCTGTAGACTATTATTTGAATATTTTTCAATAGGATTACGAATCAGATTAAACGGAATAAGAACAATGCTTTTAATTACGTTAAATAAAGCTTGGAATACAGTAGTTTCTTCTTCAAATTCTTCTGCTTTCAAGGTAATAAGTCTTTGTTAAAATAACAGTACCGACAGCTTGTATAAGCAAAACTAACATATTAAAATCATATATAATTACAAACGTTTTCACTTTTTCATATTTCACACAACTGCTACAGAGCTCGTCTCATAGGGCAATATGTTATATACCGTGCCGTTTGTATCCACCATACTTATCGGTACATCGGGCAAGATTAAATGTATTGTAGATATAAACTTATTGCTTTTTTCTCCCGGAAAGCCAACGACTAAGGTTATCGGTTTTCGTTTTGCGATATGAGCGCATATTGTCAAAATCGGGTCATCGCTGAAATAAATTGCCATTTCTCCGTTTTGACTTCTCGCTGTCTGGTGCAAACATTCAAGCACTGTAGGGTCTATGTATCTTTCCCCTTGTTGCAAAGGTAGAACTGAAACAACCTCCAAATTTGCATCGTGCTTATCTGCAATAACTTTACCGGCTTTTACAAGAGCATTTGACGATTCCTGTGGTGTTACGCAAACAAGGACAGTTCTGTTGTTACTCATGGAAAATATACCTCCTTTTCCACTTTCAGTATAAAACATTCAGCTTAATGATACTTAAAATAAACATTCTTTGTTTTTTCTCGTTATCCTTTATATGTTTATGAAAAGTTTGAACATTAATTGACTTTTTGAAAAAACTTTTTCTTTAAAAAAATCGGGATAGCCGATTAAAGCTTATCCCGATTTAAAGCTATTATTTATTTTCCGGTTTTACAACCTCGGTCAATGAGGTTGCAAGACCTGCAAGACCTTGTATTTCCGACGGAATAATAATCTTTGTTGCCTTGCCGTCAGCAGCAGCCTGGAAAGCCTCAAGAGCACGAAGCTTGATAACTGCTTCGCTTGCGCCTGCCTCGTTAAGCAAGCGGATACCCTCTGCTGTTGCCTGCTGAACCTTAATGATAGCCTCAGCTTGACCTTCAGCTTCAAGAATTTGTGTCTGCTTTTGAGCGTCTGCACGAAGAATTGCAGATTCTCTTTCACCTTCAGCAAGAAGGATAGCACTCTTCTTTTCACCCTCTGCCTTAAGGATAGATTCACGGCGCTCACGCTCTGCTTTCATCTGCTTTTCCATAGCGTCTTGAATTTCTCTCGGCGGAAGAATATTCTTAAGCTCAACACGGTTGATTTTGATACCCCAAGGGTCTGTTGCTTCGTCAAGAATACCTCTCATCTTTGTGTTGATGATATCTCTTGATGTGAGAGTCTGGTCGAGCTCAAGCTCACCAATGATATTACGAAGTGTTGTTGCCGTAAGGTTTTCAATAGCTGTAAGAGGATGCTCAACACCGTAAGTATAAAGCTTCGGGTCTGTGATTGCGAAATAGATACCCGTATCAATTTGCATTGTAACGTTATCCTTTGTGATAACAGGCTGAGGCGGGA
>CAZNQI010000177.1:570-3560 GCA_964575375.1 uncultured Faecalibacterium sp. | reverse complement strand
AAAACCACCCACAATATATCTATGGGGTAAAGTTCAATGATATAACATTGATATTGTACATTATAAAAATTAAATTATCAAGTTATAAAAACTTAAAATAATATTATTGCTACTTAAATCAAAAAGCAACCTCCATAATCAGAATGTTGCTTTAGTATTCTTATATTTCTTCACAACGAACAGTAACTCTGGATTCACCACCATAAGTACAAGTAAACAATGTAAGATCCCACTCTCCTGCACTTAAATCTTCAACAGCGTTATTATCCAAAATTTCAATATATTTAACTTTATAGTTAAATACATTTCCGTCCATATCTTTGAAAATCACTTCATCACCTTCACTCAATGTTCTTAAATACGCGAAATGACTTCTGTAATTGTGTGCTGCAATTATCAAATTGTTCAAATAAGGCGTTCCACCATATCTGCACGGAGCAATCTTCAAGCCTTCATAACTCCACTCATTTAAAACAGGCAGCTTTAAACCGAGTGCTGAGATATAGAGCGTACCGACATACTCTCGACCGTCGTATACCTTTGTTGGCATATTCATATAAGGATTAACAATATAATCGGGAAGCTCCTCTTCGTTTATACTAACCTGCTCATCAAATACTTTGATAGCTTTACTTGATTGTGTTTCTGCATAATTTTCTTGATAGGTATTATATAAAAATAAACCAAGTGCAGAAAAAACAAATAAGCAACCGATAATCATAACAATTATCCCTGTTTTCTTGCCTTTATTTTTCATCTTTTTGCTCGCTTTTTTTGATTTTTGCATACCCCATAATCAGTAGAAAAACTCCGATTAACGCAAGGTAAGGTATTGGCCAACTAAGCATACCTGTAACGGGGATTTCATCTTCTTCGGTAATAGACTGATTAGAAGTTGTTAATTTATCTGTAGTGTTATCTGATTCAGAGGTTGTATTTGTAAGGCCTTCATTAGGATTAGATGTTGCAGAAGTAGTGGTGTTTTCAAAAGCATTACCACCATCGTTTGAAACTAAAAAAGTTTTAACATTTTTGCTTAACGATACTATGTATTTATCATCAACCTCTTTTTCTACAACTGTCCAATGATAGTGTGATGGTAAATCACTCCATTCATAACGCCAATTATTTTCTTCTGTCAAAACAACGGTATCGTACGGCTCGCCGTCCTGCAACAAAACAACTTCGATTTCCAATGGTCTGAAGCCTTCATCGTCATTCATCCAAGCTTTTAAAACTTTATACGAAACCAAAACATCCTCTGTTGATTCTTTTTCGTATTTAGGTACAATTAGGCAACCTTGTGAATTTGTTAAAATAACAATAACCGGTTCGCAATAATAAAAGTATTCGTCTTGCAAATGCTTGTCGGCAATTAAAAGATATGCCCCCGAAGTTATAACCGTACTTTCTATATATGCTTTACCGTCATCATCGGTAATTATTGTTTCATTGGAAGGTATGTTGTCATACAAAGCGTATGACGAAAGTGTGAACGCAAGAGTAGACATTTTTTCGGATGTTGAGATATCATAAGAAACGGGATAATCAGCGAAATTCCCCTGTGGTAATATAATGCTGTCAGTAACCTCACCTATGTAATATAAATGAAAAGTAGCATTTTTTAGTGGTGCTTGTTCAGAAGAGTATTCAATTGTAATAATATTTTCGCCTTCGGCAAAAGCGGTTAAAATGCAAGAAAAGCATAATACAAGTATTATTACGGCACATGAAAACTTTTTCAATCAAATCTTCCTTTCTAACATTAGTTTATGTAGGGAAATTACCAAAACTTTTGAGTTTTATTTTAATATCATTACTTATATCTTGAGGGAGATATAAAAGCAACTCTTCATTCGTCGAAAAATATCTTAAAATTCTAAAGTATAATTGACTGTCGTTTACCTGCGAATTTTGGGCAACAGGTATCGAGACAAAATTTACAGGAGGTTGTGTATTTGAAGCGTAAACAACAGTAGGTGTGTTCTGAGTCTGAAGTCTTGAAACTGCACTTAAGACACTATCAAGTTTTTTTATTGCCGTATCAACCTTTGCTGAAAGCGCCGGATCAACAACTGCTTCGGAATTCAAAGCAGTTTGAGGTGTATTTTGAGCAACATTCGTGCCGTTCGCTAATTGTTCCTTTAAAGCCTCGTTTTCCTTCGTCTGTTCAAGCAAAAGTTCAAGCAATTCTAAACGAGAGAGCTTTCGAAGTTCCTTATCTGTCATAACTTCCTCCATAATGTGTAATCGATCACATTTATTTTAAACCATATAGATTAAAAATGCAAGTTTTTGATGTAATAATATTAGTGATAAAATAAGAAATGAGCTAAATAGGTAAAAAAGAACCGTTACGAACAAACGGTTCTTTTTTGTGTTATAAGATTTTTAGCACCAAGCTGTTTCGTGTGATATTAGCATTACAGCGTAGCGATATCGAAGCATTGTATTAAACATTTTCTGTTTTTCTCGTGCGAACTGCCTCAAAATCCTCTTGGATTTCTTTAGATGGCTCTTTTGTAAGCAAAGAAACAACAACTATAACAAGAGAAGAGAATACGAAAGCCGGCAACAACTCATATATTGCAAAAACGCCGCCCAGCTTACTGATAACCAGTTTCCAAAGGAATACCATACCTGCACCGCTTATCATACCTGCAATAGCGCCCGGTTTATTGATTCGCTTCCAGAACAAACTGAAAATCATAAGAGGTCCGAATGTAGCACCAAAGCCTGCCCACGCAAAGGATACAATCTGAAATATAACACTCTTTTCATCTAAAGCGATTATTATACCAATTAAAGCCAACACCAAAAGTGTGATACGTGAAATTGTCATAACCTGCTTGTCGGTAGCATTTTTCTTAAAGATACCCTGGAAGATATTTTTAGAAAATGCTGAAGCAGCAATAAGTAAATACGAATCAGATGAACTGATTGTTGCAGCTAAAATACCTGCCATAATAAAGCCTGCCAAAAGTGGTGGC
>CAZNQI010000177.1:0-560 GCA_964575375.1 uncultured Faecalibacterium sp. | reverse complement strand
TTGCCAATGTAATAAAAATGTTTTCAGCATCAGATTTGGTCAAATGAGCAGTTGGGAAAAGTTGACGACCAACAATACCGATAAAAACAGCTACTGCCAAGGAAATAATTACCCATACAACCGCAATACGACGTGAGCGTGTGAGCTCTTCTTCTTTACGAATTGCCATAAAGCGAAGCAGCACCTGTGGCATGCCAAAGTAGCCAAGTCCCCACGCCAGCATCGAGCAGATTGTCAAGGGACCATAATCGGAAACAGCACCGAATAACGGTTTACCTGCCTCAACGAGCTGCTGACCGTTGGCATCCAAAGTTGGAGTTGCTAAACCGAAAAATTCAAAAAAGCCCGGAATTTCTTTTGCGTTATCCAAAACAGCACTAATACCACCGGCCTGCACTGTTCCTATTACAACGATTACGGCAAGTGCTATAATCATTACAATTGCCTGCATAAAGTCAGAAACACTTTCAGCAAGAAAGCCTCCCAACAAGGTATATAGCAATACGAAAATTGCACCTACGATCATCATAACTGTGTAGGGTGCTCCAAACAAGGTAGAA
>CAZNQI010000176.1:0-3600 GCA_964575375.1 uncultured Faecalibacterium sp. | reverse complement strand
GATCGGCAGAGCCTCGTGTAGGGAAAGAGTGTAGATTTCGGTGGTCGCCGCATCCATACATCATAACAAGAAAAATCTTATGGACGAGCTTGCAAAAATATACAGAGTAGTTGAAAAGGAGCTTCCGTACGCAGACCGTGAAATTCTGCTTGTGCTTGATGCTACAACGGGACAAAACGCCGTTAATCAGGCTAAGGAATTTATGAATGTTGCTGAGCTTACGGGTATTGCTTTAACAAAGCTCGATGGTACTGCAAGAGGCGGTGTCGTTCTTACAATTAAGAATGAGCTTAAGCTTCCGGTCAAATTTATCGGCGTTGGTGAACAGATCGATGATTTGCAGCCGTTTAATCCAAAAGTATTTGCAAAAGCTTTGTTTGAAGATACAGCACAAAGCCACGCTGATGAGGAGGATTAAGATTGAAAATTATCATTGCAACACATAATAAGCATAAACTTGCCGAAATGAGAAGAATTCTCGAGCCGATGGGTTATGAAGTTGTTACAGATATCGATTTAGGTATTAAGCTTACTGATGTTGAAGAAAATGGGCATACTTTTCTTGAAAATGCTCGAATTAAAGCTCAATCAGGTTGCAAGGAAAGCGGACTTGCTTGTATCGCTGATGACAGTGGGCTTTGTGTTGATGCTTTAAATGGTGAGCCGGGAGTGTACTCTGCGAGATATACCGGTGTACACGGTGATGATGAAGCGAATAACATTAAATTGCTTAAGAATCTTGAGAATGTCCCGAATGAAAAAAGAACAGCTCGCTTTGTGTGTGCTATTTGTGTAGCTTTCCCTGATGGGGGAGAGATTACTGCTCATGGCACTTGTGAAGGAAGAATAGGCTTTGAAAAAAAAGGAAGCAACGGCTTTGGGTATGATCCGCTGTTTATGGTTGGCGATAAGAGCTTTGCAGAACTTTCAGCCGATGAGAAGGATGCAATAAGCCATAGAGGTAATGCACTAAAGGAGCTTAAAGAGAAACTTTCAAGTCTCGTTTAATATTGATTTGACAGAAGATGCCGAATATATTTAAAGTAACTTAAGGAGAGTATATAAATGACAGGTAAAGAAAGAGCACAATTCAGAGCACAGGCTAACCATTTGGAACCTTTGTTTCAAATCGGCAAGGGCGGAATGTCTGAAGCGCTTATTAAACAAACAGATGATGCATTAAGAGCAAGAGAACTTATAAAAGTTAAAGTATTACTTGAATCATCTCCTATAACACCGCGAGAAACTGCCGATGAACTTGCAAAGGCGACAGGTGCTGAGGTTATTCAAGTTATTGGTGGTGTAATTGTTCTTTACAGAGAAAGTCCGGAGCTTAAAGCTAAAGCCGAACAAAAAGAAAAGAACAAGAAAAAGGCTGCTAAGCTTCAAAAGGAAAAGCTTTACGCAGCTAAAAAAATGAATAAGAACATTACCTTTAGAGCCAAGGGTAAGAAGAAATGAGAATTGGTATCTATGGTGGAACTTTTAACCCGCCACATTTCGGTCATAAAAAGTTAGCTACAGATTTAAAATCAAAAGCAAATCTTGACAAGATAATTGTTATTCCTACTTTTGTTCCACCGCATAAGGACAGTGAAAATATCGCGGCAGGGTCGCATCGCATTGAAATGTGCAAGCTGCTTTTTAATGAGGAGTATTTTGAGGTTTCGGATATAGAGATATCAAGAGAAGGCAAGAGCTACACTTACGATACCTTATGTGAACTAAAAAAACTTTATCCTAATGATGAGTTGCATTTAATAATCGGCTCGGATATGCTTTTATGTTTTCATAAATGGTACAGATTTGAGGATATTTTGTCCATGGCAACATTGTGTGTAGCAACAAGACAAGAAAAGACCACTCGAGATGAACTGAAAAGATACGCTTTTGATGTTCTTCATAAAAATGAAAAAACGGGCGATATAATTATTGCTGATTTTGAGCCGTTTGAATGTTCGTCAACGGACGTTCGATTACACCTTTCGTTGGGCATTGATATATATTGTTATGTACCGAAAGACGTTGACAGATACATTAAAATCAATCTCCTTTATGACAGTCCTTATATGGAGTATAAGAAGCTGCTCAGAAGAAAGCTGGACGACTATAGATTTTATCACTCGCTGAATGTTGCTGAAAGCGCAAAGCTTTTGGCACTTCAATATGGCGAAGATGAAGAGAGGGCTTATCTTACAGGTCTTTTGCATGATTGTATGAAAAACGAGAATGACGAAGATATGTTGCAAACGATTGAAAAAGGTGGTATAATATTAAGCCGTACTGAAAAAAACAATCCGAAGCTATGGCACGCAATAGCAGGAGCTGTTTATTTAAAAACGGAGCTTTGCATCAAGGACGATGAAATTATTTCTGCTGTGAGATATCACACGACGGGAAAAGCCGGGATGACGACTTTAGAAAAAATTATATACATTGCTGACTACATTTCAGTAGAGAGAGATTATCCCGATGTTGAGACTATGAGGTTCCTTGCAGTGGCAAAAACATTAGATGAGGCAGCACTTTATTCCTTACAATATACTTTAAAGTCTTTGTCGGAAAAGAAAATGCCGATTCATGAAGATAGTCTTGAATTTTATAATGAACTTGTTATAAAACAAATTAATAATTAAGAAAGGACACAAAGCTATGACAGAACTTGAACTTGCGAAAGAGATAGTAAGAGTGCTTGACAGAAAGAAAGGTTTTAATATTAAACTTATTGAAACACTTGAACACACGATAGTAGGTGATTATTTTATCATCGTAACCGGTACTTCAAACACTCATGTTAAAGCTCTTACAGATGAAGTTGAGTACGAAATTAAACAGCTTGGTATTGAACCTGATCATGTTGAGGGAAAAGCAACAGGCTGGATATTAATGGGCTATACAAGCGTGTTGGTTCATGTGTTTACATCCGAAAGCAGAGAATATTATAATCTTGAAAGATTATGGCAGGATGCCAAGGATATTGACATTACTGATATTGTAACAAAGGAATAATTCCTTAATATAAAGAATTTTTAATTAAACGGAGTGATAAATTTGTATTACGATTTTACAAAAACCGAAAAAAAGTGGCAAGACAAATGGGAAGAGTCAGCTGTTTTTCAAGCTAAAGATGACTTCGACAAGAAAAAGTTTTATGCTCTTGTTGAATTCCCTTATCCAAGTGGCTCGGGTATGCACGTTGGTCATATAAAAGCTTATTCCGGTCTTGAAGTTGTTTCTCGTAAACGCAGAATGGAAGGATATAATGTTCTTTTTCCGATAGGCTTTGATGCTTATGGCTTACCGACTGAAAACACAGCAATTAAAACAGGTATACACCCAAGACAGGTTACTGACACTAACATTGCTAAGTTCACAGGTCAGCTCAAAAGAGCAGGTTTCTCTTTCGATTGGAGCAGAGTTGTTGACACAACAGAAGTAGGTTATTACAAGTGGACACAGTGGATTTTCCTTAAAATGTTTGAGCATGGTCTTGCTTTTAGAGATAAGACACTCGTTAACTATTGCCCATCTTGTAATGTTGTTCTTTCTAATGAGGACGCTCAAGGTGGTAAGTGCGACATTTGCCATAGCGATATCGTT
>CAZNQI010000175.1:330-3607 GCA_964575375.1 uncultured Faecalibacterium sp. | reverse complement strand
GGTAAGGATCGCAAAAAGGTTAGCGTTTACGCTGTAGAGCAATAATTAGCGCAGAATAAAAAGCTTCATTCATTGAGAATGGAGCTTTTTTTATCGTATAATCCTCTTTGACAACTCAACCAGCTTTTCAGAAAACGGCAACAGCAAAATTGTTGAAACCACATTGAACACAATATGAAAAACCGAAACTCGCATACTTTGATTTTGGGTAAATTCAAAGAAGTTATAAAGCGGGAAAAACTCCATTAGTGCGATGAAAAATATCGTGCCGATAACATTGAAAAGCAGATGAATAACAGCCGTACGCTTTGCGTTTTTTCCCTTGCCGATACAAGAGAGCATAACGGGAACAACGGCACCGATATTCTGTCCTAAAATTATGTAAAAAGCACTTTTTGTATCGATGATATTTTTTAAAGAAAGGGACTGCAAAATACCTACCGTTGCAGATGAGCTTTGCATTATCGCCGTTATTAAAAAGCCTGAAAAAACACCGCCGAGTTTACTTTTTGTGTGTGAGACAAGAAAGGAGAAAAACTCACTGTCTTTCATAAACTCGAAGCTTGCTGACATCGTATTCATTCCTAAAAACAAAAGTCCGAAGCCGATTAAAACCATACCGATAGCTTTATGCTTTTCTTTTTTGCAAAACATTTTTATAATAGTGCCCAAAAAAACGCACAAAGGAGCAATGCCTGAAAAGTTAAAGGCTATAAGAAGGCTCGTTACTGTAGTGCCGATATTTGCTCCCATAATTATGCCGACTGCTCCCGATAAGGACATCAGGTAGTTATCGACAAAGCTGACAGCCATAACGGTTGTAGCGCAGGAGCTTTGAATTGTGCCTGTAACAAAAAGCGATGTAAAGACGGCTTTCAGTTTGCTTGAAGTTACCTTGCCTAAAATAACCTTCAACTTTTCACCGAAAACATCGTTTGTGCTGTCGCTCATAAGATTAATTCCTGTTAAAAAAAGACCTATTCCACACAGCAAATTGATAAAATGTTCCATATCAGTACCACTTCACTTATCAAAAATAATAGATTTACTATTGAAATCTCGCTTTATATAAAGTATAATTAATATAATTAATGATTATCGGGAGGAAAATATGAAACTGAATGTTATACCAAAACCGAATGATGTTGTTTTTTATGGCGGAGAATATTGGCTTGACGAATGTGAAAAGGTGTATATAACGGATGAGAAAATGGCTGAACAGGCGTATGCACTGAAAATTTCAAACGGTAAGATTACAATAACCTCAAAAGGAGAATGGGGTAAGTTTTACGCTGAAAAAACACTTGAGCAAATGTGTGAAGCCGGTAAGCTTCCCTGCTGCAGAATTGCGGATACTCCTGCTTTTCCTTATAGAGGCTTTATGATAGACTCCGCAAGACACATGCAAACCGTTGATGAAATCAAAACCTACATTGAAGCTGCGGCAAGATATAAATTTAATGTTTTCCACTGGCACCTTTGCGACGACCAAGGCTGGAGAATAGAAAGTGAAAAATATCCCGAGCTTTGTACAAAGGGAGCATATCGTGATTGCCATGGCTTCGGGTCGGATAATATGGAAAGATACGGCGGCTATTACACCAAAGAGCAAATAAGAGATGTAATTGATTTCTGCAAGGAAAGGTATATTGATGTTATACCCGAAATAGATATGCCGGGACACACAACAGCTATTGTATCCACTTACCCCGAGCTTTCCTGCAAAGGGGAACAGATTCCTCTTGAAACAACGGGTGGTATTTTCAGAAACATTCTTTGTGCAGGTAAGGAGGAAGTGTTTGATTTTTGTTTTGGCATACTTGATGAAGTGTGCGAGCTTTTCCCGAGTGAGTACATACATATAGGTGGCGACGAAGCACCGAAGGACAGATGGAAAGAATGTGAATGTTGCCAAAACAGGATTAAGAGCGAAAATCTTTCAAACGAAGAGCAGCTTCAAGGCTATTTTGCAAACAGAATTATAGATTACCTTTCCAAAAAAGGTAAAAAGGTTTTAGCTTGGAATGAGACTCTTAATTCCGGGCTTACGGACAATGTTATCATTTGTGATTGGATGGATAAACTGCATAAGAGCGAAACCTTTGCGAACGCAGGCGGTAAGATAATAATTGAAGATTTTTATCATTACTATCTTGACTATCCGTATGGTATGACACCACTCAAGAAAACATACGAATACGACCCGTATCTTGAAAGACTTACGGCTATCGGTAAAATGGGAGTGCTTGGTGTTGAAACACCTATATGGACTGAGTATGTTGAAGATTTTGAAAGACTTTGCTATATGTGTTTCCCGAGAATGATTGCTGTTGCTGAGACAGGCTGGACTAAAAAGGGGAATGCAGAGTATAAAGACTTCAAGCTTAGAGTTATAAACCAAAGACAGAAGCTTCTGCAAATGGGAATTACAATGGCTGATGAAAGCGAATGGGATCCCAAATTTTATGTAAGAATGAAGGACACTATAAATCGCTTTAAAAAGAACATAACGCCAACAGCAATAAGAGATACTTTGAAATTATACACAGGCGAGCAGTAAGGCTGAATATACTGTTTACAAAGTAAAAGTTACATTCATATTTCTAAAAATCGGTTGACTTTTTTAAGCGGGTTTATTATAATACAATTAACGAGGTATATTTTAATGTAGCCTGTATTAAATTTTAGGAGGAAATTCCAAATGAAAAAAGTAATATCAGTTTTATTATCATTAGTTATGGTTATGTCCTGCTTGGGTGTACTTGCTGTTGCAGGTGTAGACGGAACAACGGGCATTTGTGTTTGTCAAAATCATATTACAGAAAACTGCAGCTGCTGTGTATATTGCCCACAGCTCAGCGAAAGTGCTAAAGCCGGTTGCGTTACAAGAGAAGATAAGGGCGACGGTTACTATTTAATTATCGCTTGTTGCGAAAGCTGCACAGGTTTAGCTTTCTGCGATTGCGGCGAATCAAACGGATGCAGCTGTTCTTCTTGCAAGGATGAAAACATCGAAGATTCAGAAGCTTCACAAGGTGCACTTCTTCCGGAGGATGTACAGAGTGATATCGTTTCTTGGTTCCAATTGATTTTGGGCAGAATTTCCGATGCATTTGATGTATTCTTTGATGCAATCTTTGAATTCTTGAGACTTGATGAAGTTCTCGGCAGAACTGAATAATTAAAAATAGGCTGTCGCTTTTGCGGCAGCCTTTTAGAATTTGCGTCTTTCGTGTTGCTTCATAAGATTAAATATGAAAATTTTTTGAATAAACTA
>CAZNQI010000175.1:0-320 GCA_964575375.1 uncultured Faecalibacterium sp. | reverse complement strand
GAAAAGAACACCCTTAAAGGGTGTTCTTTTCTTTTGAGAAAAAATTATATGAGTTTATTAAATAGGGTAAAATATGAAAATTTTTTGAATAAACTATTGACATTTATTGTAGGGTGGTATATAATATAGCCATATTAAGAGTTTAACTCTTAATAAATCTAGACATGGAGGAAACTACAATGGCAGACGCATTCGCAAAGTTCGAAGCAATTTGGCAGGCTCTCTGGGCATGGCTCTATGATGTATTTGCATACTGGTATCCAGCAGAAGAAGAAGCTGAATAATTAACAGTTTTAAAACAATTGTTTTAGGAAAAGAAC
>CAZNQI010000174.1:0-3630 GCA_964575375.1 uncultured Faecalibacterium sp. | reverse complement strand
CTGACGGCGATAGAGGATGTATGCCTTTGCAACATCGCCGTAGCCTGCTTGAACGAGTACATTTTCAACGCTGTCTTGAATGTCCTCAACCGTGATATGGTGGTCTTTGATTTTAGGTTCAAAATCTGCAGTTACCTTTAAAGCAAGAAAGTCTATCATATCCGGGTTAAATTCTCTTTGCTGTGCTTCAAAAGCCAATGTGATGGCTTGTGTAATCTTGCCAAGGTCAAAGTCTACGATTTTACCTGTACGCTTTAATACGTTATACATTTTCCTGTCTCCTTTTATGATAATATTTTTAATTTATAACATTAAGGCCGTGCCCTAAATTGTTTACTTGAAATGCTGAAAATCAGCAGGTAGGATTGCTGTGCGACGGATTGTAATTATCTGAAAACAGCAAAGTGAATATCTCTACATTCAGGGGCGATATTACCCCTCTGTCCTTACGGACATCTCCCCTTTCAGGGGCGATTTTACCCCTCTGTCTCGTCAAAGCAAGCTCCATATCGCTCGTTTTTGCGCACACGCAAAAGCTCACTCATTCCACTGCTTTTCCTCTGCCCCACAAAGTCTGCGACTTTCCGGGGACCCCAAAGGCAGACATCTCCCTTTCAGGGGCGATTTTATTCTGTTGAACGCTCGGACAACCAACGGTCGCTCCTACAAGCAGCTCTTTATCGGCATAGCGAAAAGCTAAACGTTTCGTCGGCAATTTTGCATTAAAAAAAACACCCGACTCTTTTGACGAGCCGAGTATGATTATAGCATGTTTAATTATAAAAAGCAATAGATGAGACACAAGTTCTTGTGTGAATTTTTTATACAAAACACAATATCTTGTTTTATAACCCACGAAGAGAGGCGTTTGGCACAGATATAGACACAACATTTAGCATTTCTTTCATTTTATCCTCGCTCAAAGCGCAAAGTCCCTGCGAAATAACATTTTCGGTGTTTTTGAACTGCTGCAGGAAGTATTTACTGTCGCCCTGAAGCCAAAGGGATATAGCCTTTAAATCATCTGCTGTGTGCAGTTCGCCCACAACTGTTGTGCGAAATTCAAAGTCGATATTAGATCTTTTTAATATCTCAACGCTTTCTTCTATTTTCTCTATATCGACATCAATACCACTCGTCAAAGAATATTTTTCCTTGCAGTTTTTGATATCCATAGCCACAAAATCGAGGAGGTTTTCCTCTGTAAGATTTTTCAAAACGTCGGGTCTTGAGCCGTTTGTGTCGAGCTTTACGAGGAAACCCAGAGCCTTGATTTTTATTATGAACTCCTTAAGGTCCTTTTGAAGCGTCGGCTCACCTCCGGTTATGCAAACGCCGTCAAGAATACCCTGTCGTTTTTTTAGGAAAGAGAAAAATTCATCCTCCGAAATTATATCACCGACACCTTGTGTTACCAAGGGAGAATTATGGCAAAACGGGCAACGAAAATTGCACCCGTGAGTGAAAACAGTGCAGGCGGTTTTACCGGGGTAGTCGAGTAGTGTGAGCTTTTGCAGGCCTGAAATGAGCATATCGGTTTCTCCTTTGTGCTTTGTCAAAGCATACTATACCATAAATAATGCGTTTTGGCAATCGTTTTTTTGAAGGACGCGGGTGAGTGGGGCAGAAAAAGTGAGTGTGAAGCCGCCGAGGAAAAGTGCGTTATATCTTGTGTGATGAAGTATTATTGTTTATAATTAAAACAGTGTCAGAAACGATGTTAAAACGGGTAGTTAATGTTATGAAAGGATGTGTTAAATATGGAAGACAAAGAAATTATTGCCTTGTTTTTTAAGCGCGATGAAATAGCATTAAAAGAAACGGCATTAAAATACGGAAAGCTTGTTTTTCGTCTTGCAGATAATATTTTGCATTGCAGTGAGGATTCAAGAGAGTGTGTTAACGATACATATTTTGCCTTGTGGAACACAATACCACCCAACAATCCCGATGTGCTCGTTTCCTTCATTTGCAGAATTGCACGCAACATTTCAATAAAAAAGCTAAGGGCAAAAACTGCTAAGAAGCGAAGTGGCAACAATTTGCCTGTTTCGGAGATTGAATATGAGCTTTGTGATTATTCGTTTGAAGATAAGATAGATGCAAGGGCATTGGGAAGAAAAATTGACAGCTTTTTAGATTTGATTGATGAAGAAAGCAGAGTGATTTTTATAAAGCGCTATTGGTTTTGCGATGAAATTGCCGATATTGCCTTGAGTGTAGGCTTAAGTGAAGGTACTGTTTATCAAAAGCTTTCTCGTACACGAAAAAAGCTGAAACGCTATCTTGAAAAGGAGAGTATGATATGAATAACGAAATCTTTATGGAAGCGATGAACGAAATAAGCGACAAGCATATAGCACAAGCCGTAAATTATGAAGTTAAAACAAAAGCAGTCAAGCGAAAATCACTTTTACCTTTTGCAGCTTGTTTAATTTTGGTTGCTGTGTCGCTGTTGCTTATTGTAAAGACAAATATTTTGCCGACAGAAAACACAACTCAAGCTACAACGCTTCAATCGCAGGGTGAAACTGTTGTGGCAACAGAAATTTCCGACGAAAACGAGGATACAACCGATGATACCGAAATATGCGTTACTTTTATGACTTGGGAACAGAAGCCTTATCCCTCCTGTTATAAGCAGTTATATCTAAACGGGGAGTGTTATGTTCCGTATAACAGCGCATTGATAGGTGAAGAAAAGCTCTTAAATATAATTTCACAGGTAAGCCTTACTGCAAACGATGACAACGGTATACAGCATACTGTAACTGCTGATGCTTTTGAAATTGAGGGTGTTGAAACAAAGCTTTTCGTTGCCTTGCTTTTCAAGGACGGAGTACAAAAGGATTATAGCGCACACGGGTACTATGTTTACATAAATGAGGAATACACACCGCAAACTCTTGATGCTATAATCGAGCAGTTTAATTTTGAAAACCATCTTGTGTTAAGTCAGGATGTATATTACGATGCTTACACGGATGACAGGTCCGCAAACAGATATTTTCTTGTTGATAAGGAAATCAGCGATTTGTTTACGACTGCTTTGCAAAACAGTAAAGACAGCTTAACTGAACAGTGCGAGAGCTATTCGAGCGTAGCCAAAGAACACATCACGTTTTCTGCAAGACATATCGGTAATTACATTCGTTTTATTTTGAATGTTGACGGTTATCTCTATGTTTCAATCGGTTCAAAAATCTGGGGGTACAACATAGGCACACAGTGTTTTGATTCCGTCAAAGCTCTTTTAGAAGAAAAATATGATGCTGATAACTCCGAAGACGTTGTTGTGAATTATACAGCTTCTACAACACAGCAGGGAGAGAGCTATGCTTTTACGGTGCAGCAGAAAAAAGACGAGGGATGAGTTTTTGTATTTTTAAGCATTTGATTTTATAAATCAGTAATCAGCAATGATAATTCTTGATTTAATATATATTTAATGCTATAATTTACATTGACGAAGCGAATAAAGGAGAGAGCAGAAATGAAAACCATACTTTTTCAGGGCGACTCAATAACCGATTGCGGCAGAGTGCGCGAGGAAAAACCGAATAACATAATGAAATGCTATTATAAAATAGCAAAGAGGACTACTTTGGTAAACGGATATCCTGCCTTGAT
>CAZNQI010000173.1:0-3685 GCA_964575375.1 uncultured Faecalibacterium sp. | reverse complement strand
TATTCAAGACGTCTGTTTGCACGCTTGAGAATACTCTTTGTTGTGAACGTACCTCTGTGCATTTCAAGGTAAAGCTCACCGTCCCAAACAGCAAGATTTTCGTTTCCGTCAAGGTTTTTCCTTAAGAATTCCGAGCCACCTGTATGCTCACATTTCGGCATAACGGAAAGCTTATTGAATCTGTGCATAAGCTCAATCATTTCCTCTGTACAGCCTGAGCCACCGTCGCCGTAGCCGAACATATTCATTGTCTGTCCGCCTGTATCCTTGTCGATGTAAGCCTCCCAATTTTCTTGAATTTGTGATGGCATATTCCAGGTTATAAAGTGTGTCGGTGGTACGCAGGCGTAAACGTCGGAGCCGTCAATACCTTTCCAAATGAAGTTGTTATGCGGGAAACGGTTTGTATCGTTCCAGGTTGACATTTTGTTTGAAACGAAATACTTAACGCCGCTCTTTTTTAAAATCTGCGGAAGTATCCAAGAGTTGCCGAAAACGTCGGGAAGCCAAGCGTTATCAACGGTTTTGCCAAACATTCTCTTATATGTAAGCTGCCCGTAAAGGCATTGACGAATGAGCGATTCTGCAGACGGTACGTTACAGTCGGGTTCAACATACATAGCGCCAACAGGCTCAAACTGACCGTTTGCCACCTTTTCCTTAAGCTCAGCAAAAACATCGGGATAGTATTTTTCGAGTGTTTCGTAAACGTAAGGCTGTGTATGAGTGTATTTGAAATCGGGGTACTTATCCATAAGACGAAGCTGAATGAGTACCGTGCGAAGATTTTTTTGTACAGAGTGAATTCTGCGCCAATAGTATGCGATATCGAGGTGAGAGTGAGCAATTAAAGCAACGTCGCCCGTACCCTTGTAGTTATCGTTTGCGTAAACAACCTCGTCGATATATTTTTTCGCTTCGGCTACGCCTGTAAGCTCATCGCTGTCAAAGTCGATAAGGTTCATAGCGTTGTTGAGCTCTCTGTTTAAAAATGCTCTGTAATCCTCGTTGAAAAGCTCACTCTTTGCAATATCCAAAAGAAGCTCAAAGTCCCATACAAGCTCTTGCACAGCGTGATTTACCGTACAGATATATGCGCCCTCAAAGATTTGACGGCAGCCTCGAACACTGAGTGATTCGGGGTTTCTTTCGTCGTCGGGCTTTGAACGGTTGTAGCCCATCATATCGAAATGAAGTGTTTCGTTTTCGTTAATGTATGGCGATAAGAGCATTCTTTCTCTGTTTGGGTCAACACCGCCTACATATTTTCCGTTTACCTTAACGCATATTTCTGCCGCAGTTTTGAGCGAAAACCAAAGCTCCTTGCCCTTTAGCTCCTCGGGTAAATCAACATCAGCCGTAATAAAAGCTGTGCCGTCGGGTGTGAAATACATATCACCCTTTTTAAGCGGGCGATAGTCCTCGCTGTAATACTCAAACTGCATTTCGCTTGTTTGTCTTGCATCACGGATGAAAAGATTTTCTATTTCCCATTTGCTTCGATAGATGTGTCTTTTGAGCCAGCCGAAACGAAGGTCTGTCCATTCCTCAGGACGCATAGAGCGTCTTACAACTTTAATATGTGCCATTTGTAATCCTCCTTTTTATGTGTCCTGAAAATATGGCTTTTTGCGAACAGCGTTTATTTTAACCGTCTTTTTGAGATCTCTTTTGATTTCACTCTCGATCCATTCTACACAGCGATGCAAAATGAGGCATTTTGAGCATTCGCCTCTAAATGTAACTGTTAAAATATTGTTTTGCATTTCAACGAATTCTATCCAGCCACCGTCGCCTTGCAGTTTTGGTGCTAAAACAGTTTCAACGTATTTTTTTATATCCATTAAGCTTTACCTCTTGTTATGCGTTTATGATACCGTCTACGATATTTCTGATTGAAGTGAAAATTTCGTTTGCCCTTTCTCTTGACGGGTTTTGTACAGCGTAGTATACCTTGATTTTAGGCTCTGTGCCCGAAGGTCTTACAGCCATCCAAGAGCCGTCCTTCCAGAAGAACTTGAGAACGTTCTCCTTCGGTAAATCGTCTATACCGAGACTATAGTCCAAAATCTTATCAAGTCCGTCGAAAATTTCCATACCCTTTTCACGGAAGTGAACCATAAGGTTTGCAATCTTTTCCGAGCCGTCCTTGCCCTTGAGAACGTAGCTGTCAAGGTGGTCAAGGTAGTAGCCGTACTTTTCGTAGATTTCATTAAGACCTTCTACGAGTGTCTTGCCTTGATTTTTGTACCAAGCGGCCATCTGGCAAATGAGCATTGAGGATACAACCGCATCCTTATCTCTTGCGTGAGTACCAACAAGATAGCCGTAGGACTCTTCGTAGCCGATGATGAATTCCTTGTCGCCCTTTTCTTCGTACTTGTTAATTTTGTCGCCGATGTACTTAAAGCCGGTGAGAGTTTCTTCAACATTAAGGCCGAAAGCTCTGCCGATGTCTGCGCCGAGCTCAGATGTAACGATAGTCTTAACGAGAGTTGATTTTGAAGAAAGGCTTTCTTTTTTCATTGTAAGGATAAAGTTTACAAGAAGTGCGCCTGTTTGGTTGCCTGTGAAAAGAACATAGTCGTCCTTGTCTTTTACGGCGATACCAACTCTGTCGCAGTCGGGGTCTGTGCCGAGAACAAGGTCAGCACCCATTGCCTTTGCCTTTTCAATTGCGATATTGAGTGCATCCTTTTCTTCGGGGTTTGGACTTCTGACGGTTGAGAAGTTGCCGTCGGGCTTTTCTTGCTCGGTTACAACGGTAACATTCATATTTTCGAGCATTTTTCTAACAGGGATATTACCTGTGCCGTGAAGCGGTGTGTAAACAATTTGAAGGTCAGACGGTTCTTCGTAAACGGACTGCTTCTTTATAGCTTCGTAGTAAACGGAGAGAACATCGTCTCCGATATATGTAATTTCTTCATCACCTGTTGCAAAGGGAATAGTTGTAAAGTCGTCGATTGCGTTTATAAAGGAGATGGCTGCTGTAGCATCCTCTGTGCAAAGCTGACAGCCCTTATTGTCGTAAACCTTGTAGCCGTTGTACTCTTTAGGGTTGTGAGATGCTGTGAGCATAACGCCTGCTGTACAGCCGAGATGTGCTGTTGCAAAGGAAAGGCAGGGTACGGGTACCAATGTGCTGTAAAGATAAACCTTGAAGCCGCAACGAGCGAAGATACCTGCCGCAGTTTTTGCAAAATATTCGGAGTTGTTTCTTGAATCGTATGCAAGAACAACGCTGATATCCTTTTCGTATTTATCGATAAGGTAGTTTGCAAGACCGAAAGTTGCCTTACCAACTGTATATTTGTTCATACGGTTAGAGCCTGCACCCATAATTCCACGAAGTCCGCCTGTGCCGAAAGACAGGTCTTTGTAGAAACGGTCTTCAATTTCTTTTTCGCTTTCGATTGCGAGAAGCTCACTTTTGGTTTCTTCGTCAGCAAAGCTGAGCCAAAGGTCAAATTTTTCTTTGTAGGTCATGGTATTTCATCCACCTTTCAAAATTTATTGATATTATTATAACATATCCGCAAGGCGCGCTTGTGCCGAAAGCGGGAATGATACAATGTTCTCCGACAGAACCAAAATCAACTTTAGTTGGTTTTTCGTGATGTCGTGAGGTTATTATAACATATCCGCAAGGCGCGCTTGTGCCGAAAGCGGGAATGATACAATG
>CAZNQI010000172.1:0-3696 GCA_964575375.1 uncultured Faecalibacterium sp. | reverse complement strand
GATAGTAATCATAATAGGAAACAAAATACTCAACCGCATTTTCAGGAAAAAATTCTTTAAATTCACTGCAAAGTTGGTAAGCGAGGGTTTTGTTGTGAGCTAAAACCAATGTAGGTCTGTTCATTTTTGCAATAATATTCGCCATTGTAAAAGTCTTACCGCTACCTGTTACACCGAGCAGTGTTTGTTCTTTATAACCCTTATTAAGACCTTCAACTAAAGCATCAATAGCTTCAGGTTGATCACCTGTAGGCTTAAATTTAGAAACCAATTTGAAACTATCCATATTCACACTCCTTTACACAATAAGCAAGTTCGTCCGTACAAATGTTCGTGTATTGATTATATATCAAAAGTTTAAAAAAAGCAACCTTTTCAGCAAAATCATTTTAGGTATATTATTATACTTGTTTTATTTTTAAATGTAAATACAACAAAATAAAAAGTGTTCACGATTAGGGTGTTAAATCTCTAAGTGAGACACCCTTAAGCGAACACTTTTTTTATAAAAGGTTGATGCAGAAAGTAGGAAGTAGTGAGGAGTGAGCAATTAGCAATGTCGGTCGCTTCGCTCTGAATTGTATAATCGTTTATTGAAACAGCATCGCAGTCCTATATTGCTGATTGCTGATTTCTAAAATCAACCGCAAATCGGAATATAGTCATTATTTAAAATTGTTTTACTCCTTTGGAAGTTTAACCTTTTCTCCGTAAAACAAAAATGCATAATCAATAGATCTCGACATAGCAAAATATGTTTTATCTGCAATGATAATATGATCAACAAGACGCACCTTTAAGTGCTCCAGCAAGTTATAAATATTTTGCGTTACAAGAACGTCAGCTCTTGAGGGTCGGTTTATTCCGTGTGGATGATTATGACATATAACCACCTTCTTCGCCTGTGTTTCCAGCACCAAAGAAGCTAACTTTCTAAGATCCATATTAACGTTTGCAAAATCGCCCTCGCTTAATGCTCTGTAAAGAATAACTTGGTCCTTGGAATCGAGACAAAGTGCATATACCCTTTCGTTTGTTGTATCCAAAAACTTGGGTATAAAAAACTCTGCATAAGCTTTATAATCACTGAGTACCTTTCTTTCTCTTTCGAGATCCTGAATATAAGCTTTATAAAGAGGTAAAACCATTGTAATGAGACAAGCTGCATTATCCGTCATACCCTTAATGGTAAGAAGCTGTTCCCTTTTAGCCTCAAGCACACCCGAAAACGAGCCAAATCTTTCAATCAATTCGTGAGCCATTGGATTCGTGTCTTTTTGAGGTATACCGAAGTATAAAAGCATTTCTAACACATTATGCAGCGCCATACCGTTAAAACCGCTTTCGTAATACTTGGTCTTCATTTTCATCCTGTGATTTTTGTGAACATTGACTTTTTCCGGTCTTTTTGACGGTAACGATTCTTTATTAGCCATTGTTTTATCATTCCTTATTATTAATATTAAAAGGGTCAGTGGTAAAATTATCACTGACCCTCACAAAAATAAGATATTTATTGTTAAATTGAAATATCCAAATTCATTTTGTACATATCAAGATCAACAGAATTTTTCATACTCAAAGCTTCAAAGATATCGAAATCTAAGATCTTTTCCTTTTGCATTGCAACAACACGGTTGCCAATACCCTGTTTAAGAAGCTGAACTGCATGATAACCCATTTGGCTTGCAACGATTCTGTCTTTAGCTGTTGGTGAACCACCACGCTGAACATGACCTAAAATTGTTGCTCTTGCTTCAACGCCTGTTTCTCTTTGGATTCTCTTTGCCATCGCTTCAACACCACCGATAGCTTCGGAAACAACAATAATAAAGTGTACCTTATTGCTCTTTTGAGTTCTCTTCATTCTTTCAATAACATCACGTTCAAAATCGTAAGGCACTTCGGGAATGAGAATGGATGTAGCACCACAAGCTACGCCTGCTGTTAAAGCAAGATAACCTGCACCTCTGCCCATAACTTCAACAACAGCACAGCGATCGTGCGATTCTGCCGTATCTCTGATTCTGTCTACCATTTGCATAATTGTGTTCATAGCCGTGTCGTAACCGATAGTATAATCACAACAACCAATATCATTATCAATGGTTCCCGGAATTGCAACGCAAGGAATTCCGCGAAGAGAAAGATCTCTTGCACCTCTGAAAGAGCCGTCGCCACCAATTACAACAAGACCTTCAATACCGTGCTTTTTGCAAGTTTCAATAGCATCTCTCATACCTTCCTCAGTCTTAAAACGAGAGCTTCTTGCTGAATAAAGTATTGTACCGCCTCTGTTAATGATATCCGAAACTGAACGAAGGTTCATTTCAAACATATCATCTTCCATAAGGCCGTTATAACCTCTGTTTATACCAAAAACTTTAATTCCAAGCTCACACGCAGCACGAACAACAGCTCTTATTGCAGCGTTCATACCCGGTGCATCGCCACCACTTGTCAATACACCAATTGTTTTAACCATTTGGTTTCATCCTCCCTATCAAAGCATACAAGCAATAAATCTATGTTTATTAAAAAGCTTGCAACATTTAATTCAAACTATACGGATATTATACACATTTTGCAATAAAAGTCAAGTTTAATTGCCACAATTATATTCATTTCACTCTCTTACGACAACATTCTCCTCACCTAAAAATTCTTGCAGATTTTTTATTAAAACATCATCGTAATTTACCATTCCGGCAAGAGCGTACTTTGAAACATCTGCATAGAAGTAATATACGGGGAAATCGCCCGAATTGCTTTCAATTATACTTGCAAGATGCTGTGTCTTGTTGTCTGTTTTGCTTTCCAGACGAAGAAAAACGCCTTTTCTCTTTTTCTTCTTTTCTAAACTTCTTTTAATAATGTTTTTAGGATTAGGCTCGATAGTTTCACATACAACAGACGGCTCTCTTTCCTCTCTTACGCTCAGTTTACCGTTTATGAGAATGATATTACCCGGTGAAAGATACTGTACATAAGTGGCATATTGCTTTGAAAAAACTATACATTCAATACTTGCACTGATATCCTCTATAGTTACAAAGCACATAACAGAATTATTCTTGGTTGTTCTTTTTTCAACCTTTGTTATGATACCCAATATTTTTACTTTTGAATTATCCTTATACTTACTGCCGAAGCTTCCGTCGGTTTCCAAAAGTTCGCCGATATTATCGCTTTTAAGCATCCTTGTAATATCAGCATATTCATCCATTGGATGTCCTGTTATATAAAGACCGGTAACATCCTTTTCAAAAGAGAGTAAATCTCTATATTCAAGTTCTTCCATTTCGGGAGCTTCTATCTCATTCTCATAAGAAAAGCCTGAATCTTCATCAAAGAAGCCGATTTGTCCTACAACGTTTTTGCTTTTATCGGCATCAAGATCTGACGCAATTATCGGAAGCATATAAAGCATTTGTCTTCTGTTCATATCAAGTCCGTCAAGAGCTCCGCACTTTATAAGACTTTCTACCGCCCTCTTATTAAATTCCTTGGAATATACCCTTTTGCAGAAATTGTAAAATGAAGTATACTTACCCGAATTTTCACGGCTGTCAATAATTGTTTTGATGAAGCCTTTGCCAAGATTTTTTATTGCCAAAAGGCCGAATCTTATTGTACCGTTTTTAACCGTAAAGCCCTCAAAGCTGCTGTTTACGCTCGGTGCAAGAACTTTAATAC